>JAGAAU010000161.1 GCA_017615135.1 Bacteroidales bacterium
ATGAACCCGCACGACCACCCGATGGGTGGTGGTGAAGGCCGTGCTTCCGGTGGACACCCTCGTTCCCGTAAGGGTCTGCCCGCAAAGGGATACAAGACGCGCAATCCCAAGGCAGCGTCCAACAAGTTCATTATTGAAAGAAGGAAGAAATAAACGGAATAGATTATGAGTCGTTCACTTAGAAAAGGTCCTTATATCCAGGAAGCTCTGGAGAAGAAGATTCTTGCTATGAATGAAGGTAGCAAGGCCAAGGAGGTGGTCAAGACCTGGTCGAGAGCCAGCATGATCTCCCCTGATTTCATCGGCCATACCATCGCCGTTCATAACGGAAACAAATTTATTCCCGTTTATGTCACGGAGCAGATGGTTGGTCACAAACTCGGCGAATTTGCCCCTACCCGTTTGTTCAGGGGTCACGCAGGTAACAACAAGAAGTAATCATGGGAAAGCGTAAAAGAGAAATGGCTGAACGCCTCAAGGAGGCAAAGAAGGCCACAGCAATTGCAAAGCTGAATGATGTTCCTACTTCCCCCCGCAAGATGCGCCTTGTTGCAGACACTGTAAGGGGAGTCGAAGTTAACCACGCCATAGACCTTCTGAGGTTCTCCAAGAGGGAGGCTTCGGTGCGTCTGGAGAAACTCCTCCGCAGCGCAGTCGCCAACTGGGAAGCAAAGAACCCCGAAGAAGCGAAAGAGCTGGAAAACGGCAATGTTTATGTTAAGACCATAATGGTAGGCGAAGGGCGTACGCTCAAGCGCATCCGGCCTTGTCCTCAGGGCAGGGCCGGCCGCATCCGCAAGCGCTCCAACCACGTCACCGTTATCCTCGATGTTAAAAAACCGGTAGAGAACAATTAATATGGGACAGAAAACAAATCCTATCAGCAACAGAATCGGCATCACCCGTGGTTGGGACTCTAACTGGTGTGGTGGAAACTACGCGGAGAAGATAGCGGAAGACTACGAGATCCGCAAGTATCTCGGTGCCCGTCTTGCAAAGGCCAGCCTGAGCAAGATCGTTATCGAGAGAACCCTTAAACTCGTTACGGTTACAATCTATGCAGCCCGTCCCGGTTTCGTTATCGGAAAGGGCGGCCAGGAGGTTGAAAACCTGAAGAACGAGCTTAAGAAGGTCACCGGAAAGGAAGTGCAGATCAATATCTACGAGGTTAAGCGCCCCGAGGTGGACGCCCACATCGTGGCCGACAATATCGCCCGTCAGATCGAGGGCCGTGTATCCTACAGGCGCTCCATCAAGATGGCTATCGCCAACACCATGAGGGTTGGTGCAGAAGGCATCAAGATTCAGATCAGCGGTCGTGTAGGCGGCGCGGAAATGGCACGTTCCGAGATGTATAAGGAAGGACGTACCCCTCTGCACACCTTCAGGGCAGACATAGACTATGCTCTGGCGGTTGCCAACACCAAGGTCGGTACACTCGGCATCAAGGTTTGGATATGCAATGGCGAGCGTTACGGCAAGCAGGATCTTACTCCTGCAGCTCTTGCCGCAGCCAACTCCCAGGCATCCGGTCAGATGCGTTCCGGCCGCGGCGAGCGTGGCGGAAGGCGCGATCATCGCGGACCCCGCAGAGACAACCAGAAGTAATTTATAATTACGAATTGCAGAAGACCGGTTTCGGATTAATCTGGAACCGGTCTTTTTTCCAAAATGAAGTCATTTTTCCGCATATTCTCCTTGATTTTACTGCAGGCTTTAGTGCTGCAGTTGGTTTCCTGTAAACACGGAAATCCTTCTCCCGAAGAGACTTCCGGTGCAGAAGACCCGGTAGAGGTGGTTGTGGCAGTGGAGGATTTTAAGCTGGCGGGAAACAACTCTTCATTTTCAGACTATGTTGGAAAGGGGCGCTTTACCCTCGTGTATTTCTGGGCAAGCTGGTCCAAGCCTTCTGTGAGGCAGCTCTCCAGGTTCGAGGATTTCAGGCAGCAGTGTCTGGATGCCGGCGCGGAGCTGGATTTTCTAAGCATTGCAGTGGGAGACAGCGCTGGAATTGCCGTCCCCCTTGCATTGGAGAAGGCTCCGGATATCACCGCCCTTTCCTGCAGTTCCACCCTGCCGGTTGAACTGTATTCCCTCCAAAGCCTTCCTCAGGTCGTGCTTTTCGGCCCGGACGGCACCCTGCTGAAGCGTGATGCCGGCTGGCGGGCTTTGTACAAGGCCATTCTGCAAAGCTGTGGAAGTCAGGAATAAAATCGCCCTCCTTCCGCATTCTCCGGGTGTGTACCGTTATTACGACGCATCCGGAAATGTTATTTATGTAGGTAAGGCCAAAGACCTGAACAAAAGGGTTGCCCAGTATTTCACGGACCCTTCCCGCCTGAATGTAAAAACCCGTCTGCTGGTTTCCAAAATCGCAGATGTGCAGTATTCGGTGGTAGACAGCGAGTCCGATGCCCTGCTGCTGGAAAATAACCTTATAAAGCAGTATAAGCCGCGCTACAACATCCTCCTGAAGGATTCCAAGACCTATCCATGGATCTGTGTAACTGCCGAGCCCTATCCCAGGGTATTCCTGACGCGCCGGGTGGTCCGCGACGGCTCCCGCTATTTCGGCCCATACAGTTCTGCCACACATGCCCGGGTGCTGCTGGATTTCTTTCGTGCCAACTGGCCCCTGCGTTCCTGTAAGTACAAGATTGATTCGGAGGCCCTGCTCAGGCGCAAGTTCCGTCCCTGCCTTGACATGCAGATTGGGCGGTGCCGGGGCTGCTGCACCGGGGCAATCTCGGTAGAGGAGTACGGAGCTATGATAGACGAGATAGTCCATCTTCTGGAAGGTGGTGTGAACGATGTTGTCAAACGCTATCGCCAGATTATGCAGGAGGCTGCAGACCGCCTGGACTTCGAGACCGCGCAGGCTTGTAAACTCCGTATCGAAGCTCTCGGCTCGCATTATTCAAAATCTGTCATCAGCGCTGCCAGGGACGTATCTGCCGATGTGTTTTCCCTGGTTTTCGACGGGGCGGAGGCTTTCGGTAATTTTCTCAGGGTTCGCGGCGGCGCGGTGGTCCAGTCTCTGAATCTCGGGTTCAAGATGAACATAGAAGAGGAGCAGCCGGCGGTTATGAGCGAATTCCTCGCAGAAATCCATTCCAAATTCGGGGAGCTTTCGCGCGAGGTAATAGTTCCTTTCCTGCCGGATACCATGTTCGACGGTTCCGAGTTCAAAATCCCGGTTCGCGGAGATAAGCTGGCGCTGCTGAGCCTGAGTATGAAAAATGCCAGGGAGTTCAGGTTCAATTCGATGAAAATTAAGGAGCACACCAATCCCGAGGAGTACCGGGAGAGTGTGCTGGAAGACATACGCAAGGCGCTGGGAATGACCGAGCTGCCCAGACACATGGAGTGTTTCGACAATTCCAATATTATGGGTACGAACCCCGTGGCTGCCTGTGTGGTGTTCCGGAACGCCGAGCCGGCAAAATCAGATTACCGGCGCTTCAAGATTAAAACGGTGGTTGGCGCGAACGACTATGCTTCGATGAAGGAGATAGTGAACCGCAGATATTCCAGGATGCTGGCCGAGAACCCGGACGACCTGCCTCAGCTCATAATTATCGACGGCGGCAAGGGACAGCTGAATTTTGCATGGCAGGCGCTTTGCGAACTGGGGATTCAGGATAAACTCACCGTTGTAGGGCTTGCAGAGAGGATGGAGGAGGTTATCCGGATAGGAGACCCTTATCCGTTGTTTCTGGACCGTAATTCCGGAGCATTCAAGGTGATAACCTATATCCGGGACGAGGCGCACCGCTTCGGCATCACTTTCCACCGCAATCTGCGCAGTAAGACTGCCTTGCAGTCTGCGCTTACAGAAATCAAGGGAGTGGGCCCCCGCACAGAGGAGCGCCTGCTGATGCACTTCGGTAGTGTTGCCCGCATCGCCGCTGCCCCTCTCGATGAAATCGCCGCCCTGACCGGCCCTGCCCTGGCTACACGTATCCGGGATGCCCTAAATCAGAATCCTGATGACAACCGATAAGTTACTTCAATTTTCAGACTACGCCCCTCCGGGGCTATCCCTCCCATCCGTCATTGCCGGCCTGACCGGCAATCTCCTGATGGGCCCCTCCCACTCACGACTGCGTGGGCGCAGACGGTCTTGAAATTGAAGCAACTTATCTTAACAAATGCTATGAACGAGAAAAAGTTTAACAAGTGGTTTAGCCTGTTTATTCTGATTGGGATGGCGGTTGCAGTAACCTGTGCTACGGCTTTGAAGTTAGTCAATGCCGATGGTACTGCGCGTACTCTGCTGCTGGTATCGGCTTTTGGAGCCCTGATGGGGGTGCTCAGCGCCGTCTGTTCGGCCAACGGGAAAATAATCACCTTCCTCTTCGGTCTGCTGGATGTGTCGGTTTACGGTGCGGTCTGCTTTTTCAACTGGCGAAACGGCGGCCCCGGCCTCGGCAATGCCCTTCTGCATTTTCTTTATTTCGTTCCGATGCAGTTCGTCGGCTTTGCCCAGTGGCGCAGGCGCGGCCGTAACAAGGCCGGCAGCGTTAAGGCCAGAAGGCTCAAACCTCGCGGTGCTCTTCTGTTCACGCTGTCTTTTTTTGCGGCAACCATAATTGTATATTTCGTGCTTCTGCAGTTCGACCGTTCCGGCGCCGAGACTTTCCTTCGATGGGCAGTGCTGCTGGATGCCCTCCCGCTGGTGTGCAATGTGCTCGGGCAGCTGCTCTTGTCTACCGCATATGCCGAGCAGTGGATTTTCTGGATTGGCGTAAATGTGTTTTCAATTGCAATGTGGTCTGTTACCCTTGCAGGTCATCCGGATTCTTCCTATGCGGTGATTTATATCATCAAATACTGCTTTTATCTGGCCAATTCGTCCAATGGACTCAGAATCTGGCTTAAGCTCAGCAAAGATTCCGACGCTGTGACCGAAGTTTTGGAAAATGAATAATAATGACTAACTTTGCACACCTTAAACGAAAATATTAACAAATTATATTATATATCATTATGGATTACGCTGAAATTTCAAAGAAGGTGCACGCCATCATCGTTGATAAGCTGGGTGTTGAGCCCTCCGAGGTAACAGAGGACGCGAATTTCACCAATGACCTTGGTGCAGATTCACTGGATACCGTAGAGCTTCTTATGGAGTTCGAGAAGGTTTTCGGAATCAAGATTCCCGATGAGGAAACCAGCACAATTGCAACCGTGAAGGATGCAATCGACAAGGTGGCGGAAAAACTCGCATAAGTTTTATACACTGATTGTTTAGGAGGATGTCCATTTCGGGCATCCTTTTTTTTGTCCCTGGAGGGGTTGTCAGTCCATCGGGACGGAGAAGACCAGGCGGAGAGATGGACTGCGTCCGGCGTTGAAGCCGTTCAGGACTGTGCAGTAATAGCGGTCCTGGTCCAGCATCAGCTGGGTTGTAGTGGAACTGGTGGAGGCAGACGCGCTGTTCAGCATATTGTAATAGTAGTAGTTGGAGTAATAGTCGTTATAGCCGCCGCCATAACCACCATAGCCGTAACCACCGTATCCGCCGTACATCTGATAATAATAGTTCTGATACGCCAGCTGGGTATTGTAATCGTTTATGCTCTGGGTTGACGTGTTGGTGGTGAGAGTCTCGTAGGCTTTGATCATCAGCCAGATGTCGTAATTGCCGCTGTTGACGTTCTCTTCTGTCTGGTCCAGAATGGCCTGCAGATGATAGGTTATATCCGGCATGTAGCAGAGCAGGGCCTTGCTTATGTCTCCCTGGTTCTCCTCGCTTACGGTAGCGTCCGTAATGCTCATGAATGCAGCTTCGTCTTCGTAGGTGTAGCGCAGAGTGGGGGAGAGCACCTGGGCGAAGAGCCCGTAGTTGTCCGGCACCTCGAAGGGCATCACCAGGGTTGCCTTGTTGATTATCACGTCCTGGAGGATGTCGTCGATGGCCTCTTCGGGATAATCGCCTTTCTCGCGTATCTTGTCGGCGATGATTTTCTGCGAAATCTCGCGCAGGTATGCAGCGCTCAGAACGGGTTTGTTGCCGCCGCCGCCCTCGACCATGATGTTCCCTTCGGCAGACTGCAATACGGGTACGCTCTCATGCTTGCTGATGTTAAGCGCGAATTCGGGGAATTTGCCGGTAGCGCTGTTGGTGAGCAGGGAGTCTTTGTCGTAGAAATTGTCGGCTCCGAGCAGGAACAGGAACATGGTATCCTTGCGCTCGCCGTCGTAGGTGCCCCTTGTCTGCATCAGCGCAAAGTTGCCGTCGAAGTATCCGTAGGAGCTGTCATAATTCAGCTGCAGGTCGAATATGCTGATTCTGCCGCCCATCCCCACGGGCTCCTCGGCCTCGATGTAGATGCCCGGGAATTTGTTGAAATAAGCTGCGGAATCCAGGTCTTCGGAACGGAGCTCAAGGAAACGCTTGCCGAACTCTTCTGTGAAATCCAGAGAAAGGGAGTCTGTGCCGTTGATTACCGGAGTCCCGCGAACGATGGATTTGTCCAGGTGGGGGAAGTCTTCAATTCCTCCGCGGTCCTTCTTTGTATTGATGGGGCGCGCGAGTTCATACACCCGCAGGTTCTGAATGATATTTCTCTGGGCTGCGTCCCGCACGGAAACGGTATCCAGCTCCGCGGAAAGGTGAAAACTTACGAATTCCGGATCGTCCCCGAAGCTGATATTCTTGTCTATCGGGACCAGAGTGAAGGCGCAGGCGCGGGTAGAAAGCCCGAAATCCTTGTCTCTTATGGCGCCTAAGGTGATTCTGCGGGAGGAATAGCCGGACAGGCTTTCCGTGTGGCGGAGCTCTATTTCAGTTACCGGGGTTTCTGCGGTGTAGATGTTGTACATCTGGTTCCCGGGTACGAGGTTCTCGCCGAGTCTGTAATCTATATCTACACAAGCCGTACAGCATAAAAGCGCAGCAAAGGCGCCGCACACGGCGGAAAGTCTCATCGGACGCATCTCTTCTTCCTAAAGCTTGTCGTAAAAAGCGTTGTATTCTCCTACATAGCTCCCGTCTTCAAGCGCTTCCCTGTTGAAGGGCAGGACGGGCAGTTTCAAATCTTTGCAGTATGAAACCAGTTCGGCGGCGGGTTTTGCTGTCCCGAAAATTACGCCGTCTGCATACTGGATTGCGGTTTTTGCAAGATTGATGCCATCCGGGTTCTCAAGGAAAGGAAGGTCCTGGGCGCCAAGGCCGCCGAAACATGCCTTGCTGCGGAATGCCGGATTGAACTTCTCATCTCCCAGGTCGTTGAAAAGGGAGACTACCAGTTTGCAGGAGGAGAAAATAGGGTCGTCTTTATAAGCCTTCTTGAGGAAGGCGGGCACCAGGTGCGAGATCCAGCCCTGACAGTGGATGATGTCCGGGGCCCAGCGCAGTTTCTTCACGGTTTCCATCACTCCGCGGGCGAAGAAAATGGCCCTCTCGTCGTTATCCTGGAAGAAATTGCCGGAATTATCGGTATAGATCTGTTTGCGCCTGAAGTAATCTTCGTTGTCTATGAAATAAACCTGAATCCTTGCCGAGGGTATGGAAGCGACTTTGATGATGAGAGGTCTGTCTACGTCTCCGATGATTATGTTCATTCCGGAGAGACGTATCACTTCGTGCAGCTGGTTTTTCCGTTCGTTTATGCAGCCGAAGCGGGGCATGAACGATCTGGTTTCCTTTTTCAGTTCCTGGATGCCCTGGGGAAGTTGCCTGCCTATGGTTGAAACCGGCCCTTCCGGGAGATA
>JAGAAU010000162.1 GCA_017615135.1 Bacteroidales bacterium
CGGGAACCCATGGTCGCCCGTGACCATGTGAACGGGAGGGGCCCAAGCTCCGCTTGGGAGGGACGAACGAAGTGAGGGTTAACCGGTGGAATACCCTGTGGCCGGGAGCAGCGGCGCTTAGCGAGGTACGCGATTTTTCTCATTATCGGCCTGTTATGAACAAAATGATGTACCCGGGGTACATAAATACTCTCAAAAACAAGGCTTTTTGACCATTTTCGTGACCCTGGCTCTATGACTGGGTTGCCGGGAAGACTTTCGGGGAGGTAGTGGGTGCTCGTTCAGGGAGTTCGTCTTCCAGACTCACCCCTCCCACTCTGTGGGCCCCTCCCGCTCCCGTGCCGCGGGTGGCACGTCCCTGAGGAAGCACCCACAACCTCCCCCGTGCCGCGGATGGCCACGTCCTCTGGGCGAAGCACTCATATCCATTGACCGAAGCCATTACTCGATATTCTCGAAAAGAATCGCTATCTTTGCCAGGTATGGCTGAATCCAACTTCATAGACTACGTAAGAATCCACTGCGCGTCCGGGCACGGGGGCGCGGGTTCTGCGCATCTTCACAGGGCGAAATACATCCCTAAAGGAGGCCCGGACGGAGGCGACGGAGGGCGCGGGGGCCACATTATCCTGCGCACCAATCCGCAATTCTGGACACTTATCCACCTGAAATACCGCAAGAACGTAAAGGCGGAGGACGGCGGCCCCGGCGGCTCTGCACTGCGCAAGGGCAAGAACGGGGAGGACATAGTGCTGGAAGTGCCACCCGGAACCGTAGTGAAGGACGGAGAAACCGGAGAACAGCTGTTCGAGCTCACCGAAGACGGCCAGGAGCGCATTCTCTGCCGCGGAGGCCGGGGCGGGCTCGGCAACGACAATTTCAAAACCCCTACCAACCAAACACCCCGATACGCCCAACCTGGAGAGGAAGGAGAAGAGGGCTGGTTCGTACTGGAGCTCAAACTGCTGGCCGACGTAGGTCTGGTGGGCTTCCCGAACGCCGGCAAATCCACTCTGCTGTCTGTACTCACCTCGGCCAAACCTAAAATCGCAGATTACGCATTTACAACCCTCGAACCCAATCTAGGCATCGTCCGCTACCGTTCAGACCGTTCGTTCGTCATGGCCGACATCCCCGGAATCATCGAGGGAGCCCACGACGGCAAGGGCATAGGCATACGCTTCCTGCGGCACATAGAGCGCAATTCGGTGCTGCTGTTCATGGTAAGCATCGAAGAGGACGACATAGCCGGCGCATATAAAGTACTGCTGGACGAGCTCCGCCAGTACAACCCGGAACTGCTTACAAAACAAAGGGTTCTGGCAATAACCAAATGCGACTGTGCCGATTCCTCCATCGAGGAGGAGATAGAGCGCGGCCTGCCGAAGAAACTCCCTCCGCACATATTCATATCGTCCGTCAGCGGCGAGGGGCTCGATAAACTTAAGGACGAACTCTGGAAAGCCCTGCAAGCATGAACTTCATTTTCCGCCTGCATCACTTCGACCAGGACCTGAGCCTGGCTATAAACTCCCTGCACTGCGGGGTATCGGACGTTATCTGGCAGACCTTCTCCAACCGGGAAATCTGGTTTGTGCTGTACGCGGCAGTGCTGGTTTTCCTCGTGCTGCGCCTGGGATGGAAGCGTGCGCTTCTGTGGACTGTCGCCATAGTGCTGATGATTGCGGCCTGCGACCAGTTCTCCAACCTGATCAAGGATACGGTTGCCCGCTGGCGCCCCTGCAATGACCAGTATATGCTCTCGCACGGTCTGCGGGTACTTGAGGGAAGAGGCGGCAAATATGGATTTTTCTCGGCGCACGCTGCCAACGCCCTCGCCTTTGCCATCGGCTCGGCCAGGGCCTTCCGTTCAGACGGTTCCAAGTGCAGGGTTTACACCTGGTCAATCTACATCTGGGCTATACTTGTGGGAGTGAGCCGGATTTTCGTGGGCAAACACTACTTCGGCGACGTAATTACAGGATTTCTGGTAGCGCTCGCAGTGGGATTTACCTTTTCGTGGCTGGTTCAGCGGATTTCAGAACGCGTATCCTGGTTTTCGTCACGCTGACCTTAAGGGGAAGGGTTCCCTCAATCTCTCCATCCACTTCTATAACATCGGCGGAAGCGTCATTTAAAGGCCTGATTTCCAGCTCTTTGCACTGGAAATACACTATACGTTTAGATTCATGGATTGAAGCGTTGAAAAGTCTGGGAAGTTCTTTGGCCACATCTTTCAACGACATCTTTGGCACCACCATAACGTCCAGCAGACCGTCTCCAGGTTTGGCCAGGGGAACCTGACGCATGCCGCCTCCACTGTAAGTACCTACGCCCATGGCAACCGAATAGCAGTCTCCGCTGAACATCTCCTTTCCATCTGCGAAAATGCCCAGCTGAATGGCCTTTATGTGCGTAATGGTATAGCGAAGCGCATTCAGGTAAATCATCTTGTTGCGGTGCCCGGCCTCCTTCTGGCGGTTCACCCTTTCGCAGACATGGGAATCGAAGCCCACTCCGGCGCCATTGGCAATCCAGGTGCGTTTACCGCCGGCGCTCTCCAGCAGGAACACGTCTTCTTCCCCGAAGGATTCGGCAGCCATCAGATCCACCACTGAAAGAACGTCGTCCGGGATGCCGAAGGAACGTATCCAGTCATTTCCGGAACCTATGGGAGCCACTCCCACTGTGAATTCCGAGGGTTCGTGGCCATTGTCGGCACACCAGCGCAGCACTCCGTTGAACACGTCGTGGATGGAGCCGTCTCCGCCCACTGCGAGTATCCTGCGCCATCCCCGCTCTGCGGCTTCATAAGCCAGAGTCTGGGCATGGGCCTTATAGTTTGTAAGTACAGTAGTATAATCCAGTCCGAGGGCATCCAGCCTTGTCTGTGCCTCGTTCCACTTGCCTATGGTCTTGCTGGAACCCGCACGGGGATTCACAATGACATACCAGCTTTCTGCGTTCATTTCAACAGGTTAATCCATGCAAATATATCCAAAAAATTTATTAACTTTGAAGGTTTAATCAAAAATTGAGGAGATATGTTTAAAAACCAGCCGAAAGGCCTGTTTGCACTGGCTTTAGCTAATACGGGTGAACGCTTCGGGTACTATACCATGCTGGCGATTTTCCTGTTGTTCTTACAGGCGAAATTCGGATTTTCAGCAGCTGCCGCCGGGCAGTTCTACGCCATTTTCCTGGCGGCGGTTTATTTCATGCCGGTTGTGGGCGGTTGGCTCGCAGACCGCATCGGCTACGGCAAATGCGTAATTACCGGCGTTTGCATAATGTTCGCGGGCTATCTGGCCCTGGCGGTTCCGACCGATGCCTTCGCATCGAGGGGCTTTGCGCTGGCGCTGATGATTGCAGCCCTGCTTCTGATTGCGCTGGGCACCGGGCTTTTCAAGGGCAACCTCCAGGTAATGGTGGGAAATCTCTATGACGACCCCAAATACAGTTCCAGGAGAGATTCCGCATTCAGCCTGTTCTATATGGCCATAAACATCGGTGCGATGTTCGCCCCCACGGCCGCCACAGCCCTAACAAACAGACACTTGCAGAGCGCGGGCCTCATATATAAGGCCGATATTCCGGCACTGGCCCACCAGTACCTTGGCGGCACGCTCGCAGACACTTCCGCGCTCGAAGCCCTTCAGGCTGGAATGCCGGGAGCGCAGGTGGCGGGAATGGACCTGGGAACTTTCAGCCAGTATTACATCAACCAGCTCTCAACTGCATACAACCTCGGGTTTGCGGTAGCTTGCGTATCGCTGATAGTTTCAATAGCTATCTACCTTGCTTGCCGCAGCTGGTTCAAGCACGCCGACGTAAATGTGAAACAGGCTAAGGATTCGAAGGGCTCAGCCACCGCCGCTCCGGTTGTGGAACTCACCCCGAAGCAGACCAGAGAGCGCATCGTAGCCCTCGTC
>JAGAAU010000163.1 GCA_017615135.1 Bacteroidales bacterium
AATCAGGGTAACTGGCATGAAGATGCCTTCTTTGACATCCCTGGCTTCCATACGCAGTACTTCGCTGCCTCTGCCTACCTCGATTTTAAGTATGCCCCATTCTTCTTCTATAACATGAACGGTAGCGGTGAACCCGCTGTATTTGTTTTTCCAGTACAGTACATCCACCAGACGGCTCCCGTATTCGTAGGTCCCGACCAATTTGAATTTGTGTTTTTTAGAGAATTTTTCGCCCCATTCGTTATTTGTACCGTAAACCAGATCGAACAGATCTACCAGTTCGAAAATATTCAGGACGTTTTTGCGGACCTTGTTCGGGAGGACCGAATCGCTGCTGATAAGACGATGATTGCTGTCCGTTGCCTTGCCATTGCGCACTTTCCTCTCAAGCGAGGCTTTAACCGACATGTCTTCATGGGTGAGACAGTAGTTGAACAGTGGATAGTAACCGGTAAAGAAAACTGCGGTCTTGGCCGCCCCGACGGACATTTTTGAGAAAAGCTTCGGAACAAGGTCCATCTGATGCGTGGCCAGGCGGTAATTTACGGAAGCATCGTAGTCCTGCATTTTCTTCCTGTTGATTCTGGCCTTTTTCCAAACCTGCCCGAGAATATAATCTGCCGGTAGCTGTCCGTCCGGAGTGATGTATGCTGCAGAGAGCATTATCGGCTGGATGTCCAGGTAGACCGGAGGCAGTTCCAGCTTTCCGGAGCCGTCGTTAGCTACATCCATGGCCACCGTTGCATAGCCCATCAGGGAGAATTCCAGGCGTGAGCTGCCTTTGACCGGCAGAAGCAGGGAATAGCCTCCCTGTTCGTCGGAAAGGGTACCGTTGCCGGTAGAAGGGCAGTACACGGTTACATAGGCAGCTGCGGTGCTGGTGCTGTCTCTCAGGAATATTTTACCGGTCACTTCGAAGGTCTGCGCGAGTGCGGTCATGCATAAAATCCCCGCCATCAGGGCGCAGAGAAGGAATTTTCTAAAAAATGCGCTGGTCATTTTAATGCGTGTCCGGTAATTTATCCGCCAAATTTCGTTAATTTTGTGCTGTTAAGCAAATAAGATATGGAACATCATCATCACCACCACCATCACCACGAACTGTCCGTGCCGGCAGATTCATCAGTGAAAAGGGTGTATATACTTTCCATTGTCCTGAATTTGGGATTTGTCATTGCGGAGGGCATTATAGGCATCTGGAGCGGTTCGCTCGGGCTGCTGTCCGATGCCGGGCACAATCTCGGAGACGTGGTGTCTTTGCTGCTGGCGCTGCTTGCCCTCGGGCTCTCGGTCAGTGCCGCCAGGAAGGGTTATACCTATGGTTTCCGCAAGAGCTCCGTGCTGCTGTCCCTGACGAATGCAGTGCTGCTGCTGGTTGCGGTGGGCGCAATCATCATCGAAAGTATACGTAAATTCTACGATCCTGCCGAGGTGGACGGCGCAATCATATCCTGGACTGCCGGAGCCGGAATTCTCGTGAACGGCCTTACCGCTATGCTGCTCATGCGTACCCGGGGGCATGATATAAATGCAAAAGGTGCTTTCCTGCACATGCTGGCCGATACTCTGGTGTCCGTCGGCGTGGTAGTGTCCGGTCTGATTATCAGTTTTACCGGCTGGTATGTGATAGATCCCATAATCGGTCTGACGGTGGCCGCAGTGATTCTGTTCAATACCTGGGACCTGCTGAAAGAGAGCGTCAGGATGAGCATCGATGCCGTGCCGGAGGGGATAGACTGCGCTGAAATAGAGAGCGTTATCCGGGAAGCTGAGGGAGTGAAGGATATGCATCATCTGCATATCTGGCCAATCAGTACGACTGAGACTGCACTTACCGCGCATATAGTGGTGGAAGACCTCGCGCTGGCCGGGCAGACAGTGCACCTGCTGAAGGATCTTCTTGCCGCTCACGGTATATCCCACAGTACCCTTGAGCTGGAAACCGATGCCGGCGGCTGCCACGACCACAGTTGCTGTTAGCTCTTTCTGCAGTTTTGAAAATTGATGGGCAATAGTTAACTTTGCCCTCCCTTATGCGGGTGTGTTGTAATTGGTAGCCAAGCCAGACTTAGGATCTGGTGCCTCGTGCGTAAGGGTTCGAGTCCCTTCACCCGCACTATCTTAAAAAAATTTTGAAACCTTTTGCAGAAGCGGGGACGTATTAAAAGTATGGAAAAGAAAATACCTGTAAACACTATCACGAGGGACGTTAAGAGCCTCGCTGCGCCTACCGGGAACATCTACGAATCTGTAGTTATCCTGTCCAAGAGGGCGAACCAGATTGCACTGGCTGAGAAGAAAGAACTGAGCAAGAAACTTGAAGACTTCAGGAATGAGCGCGATACCATGGATGAAGTTTTCGAGAATAAGGAGCAGATAGAAATCTCCAAGTACTACGAGCGTCAGCCCAAACCGGACCTTGTGGCGATTGCCGAGTTCGAGAACGACGAGCTGTACTATCGCGTCGCCCATACGGACGATGCCAAATAATGCTCCGCTCCCTCCACGTTGAACATTTTGTACTGATAGACTCTCTGGATATCGAACTTCCGGAGGGTCTTGTCATCGTGACCGGGCAGACAGGTGCCGGCAAATCCATCCTGCTCGGCGCCCTGTCGCTGCTTGGCGGAGCCAGGGCCGACCTTTCGCAGATAGCGGACGGGGCAGACAACTGTATAGTAGAGGCCGAGTTTTCCATCGACGGCAAAGAGGAAGAAATATCCGCCCTGCTCGATGAATACGGG
>JAGAAU010000164.1 GCA_017615135.1 Bacteroidales bacterium
TGATGGCATCCTCCAATGTGGAAAAAGTGGCCAAGGCCAACGGTCTTTGGGACGGAAAAGGAGACTTCGTTTTCTGGAAAGTCTTCAATACTGACTACGCCCGGGGGAAGAACTTCCACGACAGGGAATTCTTCATCCTGAACAAGCTGGCGCCGTCTCTCGGTCTCACTTACGACATGGACGAACTCCCGTTCTCCGTCAAGCCGGACGCAAAAGTAGATGTCCGCGAGGTGATGGCCCTGTACCGCGAGACTTACGAGGGGTCCGACTTCGACATGACGCGGAATGTGAAGCTGGCACGTCCGGCGAACCGTCAGCACCCCGCCGACACCATTGTGAGCCCCGTGGCTAACCCCTGGCTCACCACGACCATGCGCAATACCCTCAATACCATAGCCCCGGGGACCGTGGAGTTCCGCAGGACAGTTGCGGTAGCATGGTGCGCATATTCGCACATCACACAGTTGCGCTCATGGTTGCCGGATTCCGTAGGCGGAGTTTGCTGGCTCTCGCTGGATAACCCCGGGCAGAGTCCCCGAATCCCGGTTTTCTGCGGAACGACGGCGCTTCCTCAGGCCTATGAAACCTGCGGACAGTTGCAGTATGTAGAAGACTGTGCACTCTGGCAGTTCCGCAGGGCCAACAAGCTGGCAACTCTCGCGTGGCAGAACACCAAGGAGGGCTTCAACAAAGAAATCCTCCGGATTGAAGAGCTTGCTATTGACGGTCTTCCTGCCGGAGAGGCTTCGCCGGCTGTGCTCAACGCTTATACGGAGTATATTTATCAGGAGAGCGTCCGTGCATGGAAAGCCATGGAAGACAAGTACTGGCTGCAGTTCGGCATGGGATTCTGATATAGACGGCGCAAGATTTTCGGAAGTCCTGCATTTACTATACAGATGGCAGATAATTATCTAGAGAAGCGCGAAGAAGCGCTCAGATCATCCGGGCACACTGTATTGCGCCGGAATACACCTTCGCTCGATACGCTGCTCCTTAGGAACCGCAGCCACAGGGCGTTCGACACTTCGTATGCAGTGGCAATGCGTCAGTTGGAAGCGATTGTTTCCGTTAATCCCAAACTGCCGTCCAGCCGCAACGCCCAGGTGTTCCGCTTCAAATTGCTGGATGCCGCTTCGGGCGGTAAGGATTTCTGCCGCTTCCTCAAGTTCGGTGCTTATCTTCCGGAACTGAATCTTCCCGCACCGGGTACGGAACCGCAGGCTTTCATTATTGTATGCACTACAGTTCCGGAGTCGCCGAGCGTATATATCGATCTTGGCATAGCCCTTCAGGCAATGCCCTCAAGGCTGTTGAGATAGGGCTGAATGCGCTCATAGTAAGGGCATTCAACCACGCAGAGGTAAAGGAAGCTTTGGGCCTGCCCCTGGAACCGGTGGCAGTGATTGCGGTCGGCAAAGGAAAGGACAAAATAGAACTGGTGGACGTTCCGGCAGGCTTCGACCTTCGTTACTACCGCAAAGACGGCATTCACTACGTACCAAAAATCAGCTTAAAGGAGTTGCTTCTGTGATATTCAAATATTTTTCGTTATATTTGAACACAGATGCACGAATACATCATCTACACAGACGGAGGTTACTCCATAAGCCATAATGTCGGATCCGGGGCTTACGTTATCCTGAAGGCCGACGGGCAGACCCTCGTGAAGCAGGATTCCTTCATCCTGCGGCGGGAAACAAGCCAGAGGGCGGAACTCAAAGCCATCATCGCCGCCATCTACGCTCTTCCCGACCACAGCCGCGCCAGAATCTTTACGGACTATCAATACGCCGCCCTCTCTCTGGGCACACGCCCGCGGCGCAAAAACAAGCCAGACATAGACCTGCTCGTGCGTTATCGCCAGCTCGTGCGATACAAGAAACTCACGATTGAATTCCAGTGGATTCCAAGCCACGGCGGACATCAGTGGAACGAGGTCTGCGACAACCTCTGCGCCGAAGCCCTCTCTGCCGCGTCTTAATGCTGCTGCCAGCCGGCCAGCAGTTCCCTCGCCTCATTCACGCCTGACGGTATGGTGCCGCCGGCCTTGAAGTATGCGTCTATAGCCTCTTTGCTGTCGGGGAAGAGTTTGCGTAGATTCCTCTTGTTGAAGACCAGCACGTCGTCGCCGTTGTACAGAAACAGCGTCTCTACTGTTTCATAAGAAACATCTTTGTCCTTGTTAATGTTATAGGATACGCCGTCGGCGTAGACGTTTGCGTTCTCCCTGATGGATGCAGTCTGCGAAGTTGTGCCGTAGGCGCCCGGCTTGCCGACCGACTTGGGGCGTACGTCGCGTTTGAGGGCTATGCCCATGCCTATGCTTCCGCGCAGGGGATACATCCTGTAGTACAGGCCGCCGCTGTGGATGAAGAATGCTGTGTCTATGCGCACCTTGACTATCCTGTCTTCGTTGGCGGCCACCATTTCGGTGCCGTCTTTGTCAAGGAAGCGCAGGGTGTTGTCCAGAGCGCAGATATTCAGTTTCCCCTGGGCCGGCATCTGTCCCTGGAAGTAAATCATTCCATCCAGAAACCCCGGCATCAGGTAGCGTACGTCAGCTGGTTCCTGGGCGCCTGCAAGCAGCGAGGCACA
>JAGAAU010000165.1 GCA_017615135.1 Bacteroidales bacterium
AATAGTGGTTGTGGGCCACCAGATTCATGATGTCTTCCTCCAGGTTGTTGGCGCTGCAGCAGACAAAGGAAATCTTGTCCTGACGGATCATTTCGGCCAGGGAAAGTCCCAGCTCGGCGGTACTCATGGCACCGGCCATGGCCAGGAACATCTTGCCACCCTTGTTCAGGAGGTCTTCATAGGCTTTTGCAGCATCTACCAGGGCTGCAGAATTGAAGTGACGGTAGTTGTGAAGGATGAATTGAGAGATAGGTCCCTTTTCCATTTTTAAAACGCGTGGCAGCAGGCGAAACCAGTCCGTGGTCTCCAACCCCTGCATCTAGATTGCAAATTTAGGAAAAAAATAGTAAATTCGCATTGTTTAAGACGTGTAAAACCATCTAAAACCTTAATAATTATGAAGAAATTACTTCTTGTCATTGCTGCCGTACTCGGCCTGGCCGTGGTAGCAGCTGCTCAGCCCCGCGCCATTGGTGTGCGCGCCGGTTATGGTGCCGAACTTTCCTACCAGCACACCCTGGGTGGCAACAACTTCGGTGAACTGGATCTGGGTTGGAGCTGGGGTGCTTTCAGCGCCGGTCTTTCCTATGATTTCTCCGTCGCTCCCGTTGGCCCGCTTAATTTCTATGCCGGCCCTCAGGTAGCCCTGGGCTTCTATAAAGGTGACGGTGCCAGCGTTTTCTCCCTGGGTGCCGGTGCACAGCTAGGCCTGGAGTATTGCTTTAACCAGATTCCTCTGCAGCTTTCCCTGGACTGGAAACCTACGTTTGTGTTTGTCCCTGCCACAGGTTTCGGCTGGCAGAGCATCGCCCTGGGTATCCGCTATCTGTTCTAGCAGATTTCTCTTAGAGAGAGTATAAATAAAAAATCCCGCAGACATCGGCAATCAAATCAGTCTGCGGGATTTTATTTATGCTCTCTCCTGTAAACTATCCGCCGATAAATTCGCGGATCATGGAGGTGGCGGGGATTTCGCGGTCGCTCACGGGCGTGAAGTAGTGGATGAATTTGAGGAGCCTGTGCGCCTCGGCATACTCGGCACAATTCTTCGGCACGCTGCGCAGGATGGGTTCCGCGTGGTTCTTGAGCACGGCAAACTCGATGAGGTAGGAGCTGTTGAACATCTCATCGGCCATCTCCTGGAAAGGATAAATCCACTTTTGCTCGGCATCCAGCACGTTCTGCCAGTTGGAGATGGACTCACGGGCGGTAAACGCACCTTTATTATAGTCTCGCACGATGCGGCGCAGCAGGCGGTTGTCGCTGGTGGGAATCATGTTGTGGTCGTCCAGCAAGGTTCCCGTGATGGTGTTGATGAAGATGCGGAACTTGGCGCTCTCCGGAATCTGGTCCGTGAGGGCAGGGTTCAGGGCATGGATGCCCTCGATGAGCAGCAGGCTGCCTTCATCCATTTTCAACGTTTTCCCATTGTACTCCCGCAGACCCGTGACAAAGTTGTACTCCGGAACGGAAACCTCCTCACCGGCAATGAGTTTCATGATATCCTTCTCCATGAGGGCATGGTCCACGGTGTCGAAGTTGTCGAAGTCGTAGGAGCCGTCGGGGAACTTGGGCGTTTCCACACGGTTGACGAAATAGTCGTCGGTGCTCACGGAGATGGGCTTGAGTCCGCAGGCCTTGAGCTGGATGGACAGACGCTTGCAGAAGGTAGTTTTCCCGGAAGAGGAAGGACCGGTGATGAGCACTACCTTCAGCGGATTCTCACTGCGGAAGCGGCGGTCAATCTCCTCGGCAATCTTTACAATCTTCTTCTCCTGGAGAGCTTCGGCTATCTGGATGAGCTCGCTGGCGCGGCCGTGCAGGAAGGCTTCGTTGACGTCCCCCACCGTGCTCAGGCCCATGATGATGTTCCAGCGCAGGGCTTCCTTGAAAATCTCGAAGGTTCTGGGCTGATCCACAAAGGCGGCCAGGCGGGAAGGGTCCTCGTGGGAGGGGACCTGCAGCAGGAATCCGTCGTGGTATGGAGCGATGCCCCACACCTTCAGATAACCCGTGGAGGGCACCAGTTTACCATAATAATAATCTACGGTATCTCCCAGCGTGTAATAGTCCGTATAGGCCTCACCGCTGGTTTCCAGCAGCTTCACCTTGTCCTCGAAGCCGGCTTTGCGGAATTCCTTGAGCGCGCGGTCCGTCTGGACGTCGTAGCGGTGGAAGGGCATGTCCTTTTCCACCATCTCCTTCATACAAGTCTCCAGCCTGTGCAGATCCTCGGGCGTGACCTCGGTTCCATCGGCCTTCCTCAGATGGCAGAAATAGCCGTGGGAAATGGGATGCTCAATGTAGAGCCGGCTACCGGGGAAACAGTCTACAGTGGCTTTGTACAGCAGGAAATACAAAGAGCGGCAGTACACACGCATGCCGCTCGATTCCCGTACATCGATGAATTCGATGTCCTTGTTCTGGTACACTTTGAACTTGAGCCCCTGGGACACATTGTTCACTTTGGCCGATACAATGGGGTAAGGTCTGTGACAGTCAAACTCCTGCAGCATCTGAAGCAGGGATGTACCTTCCGGGAAGCGTTTGCTTTCACCCGTGTTCTTGCAGTAGACTTGTACCATAGGAGGCAAATGATTTATCTACAAAGTTAGCAAAAGGCAGAGAGAAATACAATGAGAGCATAA
>JAGAAU010000166.1 GCA_017615135.1 Bacteroidales bacterium
ACTGATGAGCATGGTGAGCATAGTGATGGCCGGACTCACTGCAAGCCTGCACCTTCTCTAGAAGTATTTCTTCTCCTGACGGTTCAGGGCTATAAAAATGAAAATCAGGAGGGTGAATGTCAGCAATGACGACCCTCCGTAGCTCATCAGAGGCAGAGGAATACCGATAACGGGCATAAGCCCAATGGTCATGCCTATATTGATGAAGAGGTGCATGAAGAGGCACCCTGCTACACAATAACCGTAAATGCGGGTGAAGGCTTCGCGGCTTTCATCCGCATCTTTTATTATACGCCAGATAAGGAAGATATAGAGCAGGATTACCACAAGGCAGCCCAGGAAGCCCCACTCTTCTCCTACGGTGCAGAAGATAAAGTCTGTAGACTGCTCGGGTACAAAGCCATATGCGGTCTGGGTACCGTTCAGGAAGCCTTTTCCGAAAATTCCCCCTGAACCTATGGCAATCATGGACTGACGCACGTTGTAGCCTACGCCCGAAGGGTCGTCCTTTATACCCAGCAGCACCTCTATACGCAGTCTCTGATAATCGTGGAGTATGGTGTTGAAGGCAAATTCCGTAGAGAAAATCAGCGCCGCTCCGGCCACCAGGCAGGCAATGGCCCGGATAATGCATTTGCGGCGGGTGCGTATCTGCTCGAGCTGCCTGCGGGAGGCTATCAGATAGATTACAATTCCGACTGCCAGCACAACGAGCGATACCAGCACGGATGTCTTTATGGTCAGGATGAAGAGGAAGATGGCGGCGGCGAGGTAGAAAAGGTACCATCCGGACAGGCCTTCGCGGTAGAGGCAGAAAAGGAAGCCGATGTATACCAGGGCGGAGCCGGTTTCCTGCTCGGCTATTATCGTCAGCATGGGCAGGCCTGCAATCAGAGCTACCTGCAGCATCTGCCGGCCGGAGTCCATCTTGAAGCCGGCCTGACTCATATACATTGCCAGCATCAGCGAGGTAGTGATTTTCGAAATCTCCGCCGGTTGGAAACTTACGGGGCCGAAGGTGAACCAGGAATGCGAGCCCTTGTGCTCCGTTCCCAGGAAAATAACGGCCACCAGCAGCGCCAGCACCACAATGTACGATGGAGTAGAGATTACTTCCCATAATCGGGGGTTCACCGCAAAGATAACCACCACCGCCATGGCTACTGCCACCAGGATCCAGATGAACTGCATGCCGCAGCGGTAGTTGATGTCGAATATGGAAGCGGGCTCGGAAGACTGGATGGAGGCGTAGATGTTAATCCAGCCAATGAGCACCAGTATCAGGTAGGAGCCTACCAGATACCAGTCTATGGTCTTTTTCAGACCTCTGTCCAAGTTATTCCCGCCTGTCATCGCATCAGTCTGGTTTTAAGGATACGCGCCTCTTTGTCTTTACGTTCGGGCTTAATTGTGCCGGTAAGGTATTTTTCCACCATCAGGGTGGCTACCGGACAGGCATAGGAGGAACCGGCGCCCGCATTCTCCACGTAGGCCGCAACGGCTATTTTAGGATTTTCCCTGGGGGCGAAGCAGATGAAGACCGAATGGTCGTCTCCGTGGGGGTTCTGGGCAGTTCCGGTTTTGCCGCAGATGTCCAGCCCGGGCACGGCACCGCCTACAGCGGTTCCTCCGGAGCCCGGACCGCCGTTCACAGCCTTCCACATCCCGTATATCACTTTCTGGAAATTCAGGGTGTCTACCAAGGTATAGTGCCTTTCGTGGTATTTGGAGTCGATTTCGATCCCCTCGGAGTCTTTGACTATATGGGGGATATAGTAATATCCGCGGTTTGCCAGTATTGCCGCAAGGTTGGCAATCTGGAGGGGAGTGGCGCCAATCTCTCCCTGTCCGATGGAAAGTGACACTATGGTGGGGAAGCGCCAGTGTCCGCGACCGTAACGCCTGTTGTAGAAAGCCGCAGAGGGGATGTTCCCTCCCAGCTCGGCCGGGAAGTCGCTGCCCAGTTTCTGCCCGAATCCGAAGCTCAGTACATACTCCCTCCAGGCAGAGAATGCCGTGGAGAGAGAGTCGTAGCGGGGATTTTCCAGAATGTTTTTAAACACATTGCAGAAATAGCTGTTGCAGGACATTGCAATGGCATTGTTGAGGTCCAGCGGCGAGGGATGCGAATGGCAGCCCAGCGTTCTGTCCTTTGCATACTGGTAGCCCCTGAAGCAACTGTAATGGTATTCAGGCTTAAGTACGCCTTCCTGCAGGCCTATGAGCCCGTTCACTATCTTGAACACTGAACCGGGAGGATAGGACGCCATTACGGTGCGGTTGAACATGGGCTTGTTGGGATTGCGTGCAATGGCTGCATAATGCTTGCCCACGTCGGAAAGTATATTCACGTCTATACCGGGGCTGGAAACCATTGCCAGAATTTCTCCGGTTGCCGGTTCAATGGCCACTATGCTGCCTTTCTTACCCTGCATCAGCTGCTGGCCGTACTGCTGGAGCCTGGCGTCGATGGTGGTGATTATGTCTTTCCCCGGCA
Source organism: Bacteroidales bacterium (assembly GCA_017615135.1). Lineage (GTDB taxonomy): Bacteria > Bacteroidota > Bacteroidia > Bacteroidales > UBA932 > Cryptobacteroides. The sequence continues at coordinate 2,498 of JAGAAU010000166.1, forward strand.
CGGCCATCTGATCGTCCTTTCCCTCGTTATATGCAGTCTGAACCCTGTTCCTGGAATCCCTCAGTAGGATGTGGTAGCCCTTTTCTCCGCGCAGGTCCTTCTCCCTGGCAGCCTCCAGCCCGGTTTTTCCATAGTAATCTCCCACGCTGTACTCACCCGGGTGCCTGCTCATATAATCGGGACTCACCTCGGAAATGTATCCCAGCAGATTGCCTCCGGCGTTGAATGGATAATCCCGTATGGTTCGGGTTTCGGTCTTCAGGCCTTCGAAGCGGTACTGCTCTTCGGAGAAACGCATATAGGATACTTCAGACATCTGCTTTATGACCGGAATCTGCTGCCAGCCAAGTTTGACGCGGTTGTCCCGAAGGTATTTCAGCCTGTCGCAGATGAAGGTCAGACTGGTGTCCAGAATTTCTGCGAGTGCTACGGAATCTATTTTGCCGAGTTCGCGTGGAATGGCGTACAGGTCGTAGCACATCTTGTTCCCCACCAGAATCTCTCCGTTGCGGTCGTAAATTATCCCTCTCGGTGGAGTGGTATACTTGCGCACCATGGAGTTGCGGATGGAATCGCTCTTGTAGCGTCCGTCTATCACCTGGATGTAGAATATCCGCCCCAGCAGGATGACAGCGAATATCACCAGCCCGGCCAGAAGTTTGTTTTTGCGGTTGAACTCCATTGCCTACCTGTCTGATGCGAGTACGTTAACGGTAAAAATGGAGAGCAGGGTGCTTGCGGCGGAGGAAGCTGCGATTCTGGCAAGATTGAACCAGAGAGGACGGGTTCCGGCTCCGTCGGCAATTACATAGACCGTAATGAAGAGGGTTGTGGAGAGAAAGACTGCAAACAGTACGTGTCCGAAGCCGGAGCGGCGTATTGACAAATCTTCTCCGTGAGTGAAGAAATCGGAGCCGAAGATGAGCTTCAGGAGGAAATCCCTGGTGAACGCAACAGGCAAAAGCGCGCAGGTTACCAGCCCCAGCATGCCGTCTGAGAAGAAATCTACCAGCATACCGGCGATGAAAGCCAGCACGAGGGCATAAATGCTGCCGTGCCTTACGGGGATGCAGATAATGGCGGCGGGGATGAAAAACAGCACCACGTACTGGCTGAAATTGAAGGTGGCCAGCACTATGATCTGCAGCACTATCAGCAGCAGGAAGCGCAGTATGAATTTCAGGTCCGTCATTCTTCCTGTTCGAGTCCTTTTTCAAGCTGGGTTATTTCTTCCCGGAAGGGGTTCACCACCACGGTGACAAAACGCAGGGCGGAGAAATCCTGGAAGAAATCTACATTTACAGAACTGGATACCCCGTCGTCGTTGGACATCTCCCCGGTAACTCCGATAGGAATGTCGGGCGGGAATATGAAAGAAAATCCGCTGGTGAGTACGGTATCGCCGGCATTCACCTCCATATGCGGAGGAATGTTTCGCAGGATGCCTGAGCCGGTGGATACCCCGTTCCATGTGAGGGTGGCCACCAGTCCGGTGCGCCCTATCCTGGAGCTCACGTTCATATTGCTGTTCATGAGGGTGATGCCGTAGGAATAACGCCTTCCCACGGCCTGCACCACTCCCACAACTCCTTTTTCCGATATGATGCCGGAATGGGGCTGAACCCCGTCTTCGTACCCCTTGTTCAGGATAATGTAGTTGTGAAGGGAGTTGCGGCTCATTTTAATAATTGTGGCGGGAATATACTGGAAACTGCCCTTGCTTGTAGCCATATGGCTTTTTTCTTCCATATAGCGGTCCATTTCCCGGTAGCGGCGGAGTTCTTCGTTGAGGTAATGGTTCTCCATGGCCAGTTCCTCGTTGCGCCTGTTCAGGAGGAAGACTCCCCGGACGTCTTCGGACAGGCCCCAGTTGAAGGCCATTACCCTGTGGCTGAAACGGTTCAGCCAGATGTTGTGCAGAGTGGAGCTTGTGGCAAGCAGCGAAATAGCAGCAACCTCCATCACGATGAAGATTGCTGCACTTATGAATATCTTCGTTACTTCGTTGCCCCTGGCCATTTCTACCTCTGAAGGAAAGTGAAATGGTCTGTGTTCTTAAGCGCCTCGCATGTTCCGCGTCCCACTGCGTGCAGAGGGTCGTTGGCTACGTGGAACTGGATGTTTATCTTGTCTGTGAGACGTTTGGCAAGGCCTCTGAGCAGAGCGCCGCCTCCGGAGAGGTAGATGCCGCCCTTGACTATGTCTGTATAGAGCTCAGGAGGAGTTTCTTCCAGCACATGCAGTACTGAAGTTTCGATTTTGGCTACAGACCTGTCCAGGCAGTGGGCGATTTCCTGATGGGTTATGGTCGCTTCCACCGGATGGGCGGTCATGAGGTTGGGGCCGTTGATGGTATAGGGCTCCGGATCTTCGTCCAGATCGGGAATGACGGCGCCTACGGCAATCTTGATTTTCTCGGCAGTGGTTTCTCCGATGCGGATATTGTGCTGCTGGCGCATATACTGCTGGATGTCGGCAGTAAATACGTCGCCTGCGGTGCGGATACTTTCCTGGACTACCAGGCCGCCGAGGGAGATGACGGCGATTTCAGAGGTGCCGCCGCCTATGTCTACAACCATGTTGCCCTGAGGAGCTTCCACGTCGAGCCCTATTCCGAGGGCTGCAGCCATGGGCTCGTGAATCAGGTACACATCGCGTCCGCCGGCATGCTCGGCAGAGTCGCGCACGGCCCTCATTTCCACCTCGGTGCTTCCGCAGGGGATGCCGATCACCATCTTGAGGTTGGGGGTTATGAGGCTGTGCCGGTTGCTGTTGACCTGCCTTATGAATCCGCGGATCATCATCTCCGCGGCGTTGAAGTCTGCAATGACCCCGTCTCTCAGGGGACGTACGGTCCTTATCCCGGGATTCTCCCTTTCATGCATCAGCTTGGCCCTGTGGCCTATGGCTTCGCATTTCCCGGTGGAGTTATTGATGGCAACTATACTGGGCTCGTCCAGCACTATCTCTCCGTCCTGGTAAATGACGGTGTTGGCCGTACCGAGGTCCATTGCCAGTTCCTGATGCCAAAATGAAAATATACCCATAACGATTCTAATGATATTGGCACAAAAGTATTAAATTTGCGGGAAGTACGCAACACTATGAATACAAAATCAGGAAGAAAAACTTATGCTGTTTTCCTGGCCGGCGGAAGTGGCAGCAGGATGGGCGCCCCAGTGCCCAAGCAGTTCCTGGAAATAAACGGAAAAACCATCCTCCAGCTTAGTATAGAGCGCTTTTTGGAGGCTATCCCGGACCTCGGAGTGGTATGCGTACTGCCTCCGCAGTGGCGGGAAAAGTGGAAGAAGGAGTGCATGCTGAAGGCCCTGGACTGCCCTCAGATTCTGGTAGACGGCGGTATCACCCGCTTCCATTCGGTAAAAAATGCCCTTGAAAGGATTCCGGACAACTCCATAGTGATGGTGCATGATTCCGTGCGTCCGCTGATATCGGTACAGAAGCTCAGGGAGATGGATAAGACCATGCGGGCAGGTTGCCGTGCCCTGATTCCAGTACTGCCGGTTACCGATACGCTCCATATGCTGGACGGGAGCGCAGAAGACGGAACCCTGCGGCTGTCGGATTCTCCGGCTCCGGAGAGGAGAGGACTTTACGGCGCACAGACTCCCCAGTGTTTCCGCTCCGAAGACCTTAAGGCCGCTTATTCGGCGGCATACAGCACGGCCTTTACGGACGATGCCTCCGTGGCCTCCGCAGCGGGCATACCGCTTTCTTTCACCCTTGGGGAGAAAACCAATCTGAAAATAACCACGCCGGAAGATCTGGCGCTGGCTAAGCTACTCGTTTGATAGCCTGAAAGAAGTACTCTTGTATTCCTTAACCCAGACCTGGCGCTCGAAAGCAGTGTCGAGCGAGAGCATTGTCTCCGTTGAGTTGACGTAGGGGATTCTCTGCACGGTATTCAGGATAACGTCCATCAGGTGTTCGTTATTGAAGCAGAACACTTTCACGAGTATTGCCGCCCGGCCGGTCACAAAGTGGCATTCCACAACCTCCGGTACGTGTTTCAGGGCGTTAACCACCTCTGCGTACTTATTGTCTTCAGAAAGCGTGACGTTTATGAAGGCGCATACGTTGAGTCCGAGTGCTGCGGGCTTTACCACCATCCTGGAACCGGTGATTACGCCGCTGGTTTCCATTTTAGCCACCCTCTGGTGTACCGCCGCACCGGAGATTCCGCATTCGCGGGCAATCTCGGAAAGCGGGGTGCGGGCGTTCTTTACAAGAAATGACAGAATCTTCTTATCGGTCTCGTCTAAGGAATAACTTGCCATCTTCCGGATTATTTATTGAAACGTTTGAACTTTCGTACGACTGGCTGTGTCTCGGCGATTATTTTCCTGCAGGCTTCCTCTGTGAGTGACGCCGCATCTGTGCCCGCAGGGAGCTTGTAATTCTTTCCGCCGGCCTTGATATATGGCCCGTAACGGCCGTTCATGACCATAATGCCGTCCCATTCCTTGAGGGGCTTCTGTTCGTCGGCCTTGTTCCCGTTTCCCTCTATCAGGGCTATGCAGTCGTCCAGGCTGATGCCGTCCGTAGTGGTTCCGCGGGGGAGGGAGAAGTTTTTGTCGCCGTATTTTATGTATGGTCCGTAGCGGCCTTTCATTGCCACTATCGGGATTCCCTTGTATTCACCTACCGTGCGGGGCTGCTTCAGCAGTTTCAGGGCGTCTTCCAGGGTGATGTTTTCTATCAGCTGCCCGCGGCCCAGGCTGGCGCAGACCTTGTTCTCCCCGTCGCCCTTCTGCACGAAAGGACCGTACTGCCCGAATTTTGCCACTATGCGGCTGCCGTCGGCAGGGTCGGTTCCGAGTTCCCTTTCCACCTTCGAGAACTGGCGGTCTTCCACGGCCGCCACAACCCTTTCGTGGAAGGGATAGTAGAATTCGGAAATCACCTCGTTCCAGACGCGGGCGCCCTCGGCGATATTGTCGAAGTCTTTCTCTACGGTGGCGGTAAAGTCGTAATTCATTATGTCAGGGAAGTTTGCGCAGAGATAATCGGTTACT
>JAGAAU010000167.1 GCA_017615135.1 Bacteroidales bacterium
CCAGGCGTGCCTCTTAAGCCACTCGAGCATCTCTCCTTTGGGACTGCAAATGTAGGTTATTAGTCCGAAATCTCCAAATTTAATTTGAATTTTTTTTCATAAGCGGAGCAAGTTCGCTTACGGGCAGGCAGACACTGATAATGCCTGCAGCATAGCAATCTACCTCGTAAGGATTGTAGATAAACTCCACGGTATCCCTTACGATTTTGAAATTGCCGTCCAGCCATTCGGGAGTGTCGCTCAGAGTCCAGAAAGTATGGCCTTCGGATTCGAGTTCGCGCTTCAGCATATAATCGAGAGTCTCTCGCCCATCCTCGGTGAAAAGGTCTGAAGCGCGAATCAGCTTGCCCGTCTTGGTATCGAAGTTAAGGTATATTTCCCCGTAGATTCCGTGGGCGCCGCCACTGTATTCAGAACTGAAGATTCTGTAGCACAGGAGCCCGTTCTCGCAGGAAATGAACTCTCCGTAGATATCCTCAGAGTGATTCAGGGTAAAGGACGGGAAGTCGTCATCCCCCCAGTTTGCCTTGAACTCCTCAATTTCCTTCACGTAATTCTCTTCGAAGTTGGCAATATAAGACTCGATGGCCTTCGCGGGGGTGCGACCCACGAATTCATCGCCCAAGGCAATGACTATAATACTGTCTCTCACTGCCTTACGCGCCCTGGCGGACATCCCTCCGTCCAGGAATTCCAGACTTATGGATATGGTACCGGCAATTTCATCGTCCGGAGAGACTATGTCCGGCGTTACTTCCAGGCTGTCTGAGACATTAATAATAGAAAGGTCTTCAATGGTAGCCGGCGTGCGTCCGCAGGCAATGGCGATGAGCGCAAGTAGCGCTAAGGGAAACAGCTTTTTCATGATTACCACAAACATACAAGAAATTTTTGAAAAAATATGCTATTTTTGGTTCTGATATGCGAATTGCGGTGATTGGTGCCGGCGCGGCCGGTTGTTTTTGCGCTGCGGAGCTCTCCAGAAGAGTGCCGGGCGCTGAAATCGACATATACGAAGGAGGAGCGGCCCCCATGGCAAAACTCGCTCTCACGGGAGGCGGCCGGTGCAACATAACCAATTCGTTCGGGTTTGTAAAGTCCGTCGCGGAAGCATATCCCCGTGGAGCGGCGCTGATGAAGGGCGCCTTGCGGGCGTTCGGCCCTGAAGACACCCTGAACTGGTTCCGCCGGGAAGGGGTGGAGTTCGTACTGGCCGACGATGGCTGCTGGTTCCCCGCATCGCAGGATGCCCGCCAGATCTGTAACACCCTCGGGCGGATTCTCCGGCAGGGCGGGGTGCGCACACATTGCCGCTGCAGGGTTTCCTCCATCCGGCGGTCCGGCTCCGGGTTCCTCCTCAGGGCAGGCTCGTCCGAAGTTCAGGCCGACAAACTGATCATAGCAAGCGGAGGCCGTCACAGCTCTGCGGGCTATTCATTCCTGGACGGACTGGGGCTGGAAATCATACCGCCGGTGCCCTCGCTCTTTACATTCTGCGTGCCTAATTCTTCCCTGAACGCGCTAAGCGGCACGGTTGCAGGAAATGTGCGGCTCAGCCTCATCGGCGGGAATATTTCATCGGCGGGAACCCTTCTGATCACGCATTGGGGGATGAGCGGTCCGGCTGCACTCAAACTCTCCGCCCACGCTGCAAGGTTACTCGCAGAGCGGTCGTACAAAGCAGAATTAAGTGTTAACTGGCTGAACTGCAACGAGGAAGAATGTCGTGGTCTGCTTAGTGCGCTCGCGGCCGAAAATGCTCCGAAACTACTTTCGAACGCACGCCCGACAGATTTGGCCCAGCGTCTTTGGGAACATCTGCTCGCCCGAGCCGGAATGCGGCCCGATATGCGCTGGGGAGAATTAGGGCGCAAGGGGCTGAATCGCCTGACCGGAGTTATCTGTGCAGATTCATACCTTATGGACGGCCGCTGGACCCATAAGGAAGAGTTTGTTACCTGCGGAGGCGTGGCACTCCCCTGCCTCGACAAATCCACTATGGAATGCAAGTCGGTTCCAGGAGCATATATAATAGGTGAAGCTGCTGATATAGACGCAATTACCGGAGGATTTAATCTTCAAGCGGCATGGACTACAGCTATGCTCTCCGCGCGCGCAATTGAAAAATTGGAGAAAAATATTGTAATCCAAAAATAATTGCTATCTTTGCAGTCCGAAAAACGGCAGCCTCTCGCAGTTTTGATGTTTTTTATGGTTTTAGCGATGCTGCTTGTTATAACAAATTTTTGACATGGATTTGATTAAGCTTGTGGAGAATTCGTTCTCCCAGAACAAAACTGCAACCTATCCTGCTTTCAAGGCCGGCGACACAATCACCGTAACTTACAGGATCAGGGAAGGAGACAAGGACAGGTTCCAGAAATTCCGCGGAGTGGTTATCCAGATTTGTGGAGCTACCCCCTACACCAAGACCTTCACGGTCCGCAAGGTTTCCGGAGGCGTGGGCGTAGAAAGGATTTTCCCTTACGAGTCCCCCTTCATCGAGGAGATAGAACTGAACAAGGTCGGTAAAGTACGCCGCGCCCGCATCTTCTATCTGCGCAACCTCACCGGCAAGAAGGCCCGCATCAAGGAAGCCAAACGCGGCATCCTGAAAGACGCCTCCTCTGCAGAGTAGCAGTAGCGCAACCGCCGGTTTATCCGGCACAATGGCTCCTTAGCTCAATTGAATAGAGCATTTGACTACGGATCAAAAGGTTACAGGTTTGAGTCCTGTAGGAGTCACCACTTTAGGAACGCAATTGTTTGAATTTCAAGCAGTTGCGTTTTTCTTTTGTCTAATTTGCACCACCAATGCACCACCGTTGTGTATTAACCGATTTGAATTTGGAAGACTCCATGAAAAAGCGTATCTTGCGTAAAATTAGGAAATGATATGAAACAGCGTATATCGCTTTGGTGGGAAGCTTTGATAGGCGGAATCCTCACTTTGCTGGGATTCTCCGGCTGTAATGCTATTCATAACATTGTCGACCCTCCGGCAGAATACGGTATGCCGCATGCCAACTATAAACTTCTTGGGGATGTCTCGGACACCAAGGGAAAACCCATAAAGGGCATTCGCGTTATATTTGCGCCTTATGGAAATCCCTCCCAGGAGCACTGGGAGAATGATACGCTGTATACAGATGACAAGGGCCATTTCGAACTGGACCATGCCAAGTTCGTGTTTGGGTGGGCCGATGATCAGATCACCTTTCTGGCCGAAGATGTGGACGGAACCGAAAACGGGTCCTTCAAGAGTAAGGAATTGGTAGGG
>JAGAAU010000168.1 GCA_017615135.1 Bacteroidales bacterium
ACGGCTTATATTTTCTTCTTGGGACGCTTGGCACCGAACTTGCTGCGCCGCTGAGTGCGGCCTTCAACACCGGCGGTGTCGAGGGTGCCGCGGATGATGTGGTAGCGTACACCGGGAAGGTCTTTCACACGGCCTCCGCGAACAAGCACGATGGAGTGCTCCTGGAGGTTGTGGCCTTCGCCCGGGATGTAGGCGTTGACCTCTTTAGCGTTGGTAAGGCGTACACGGGCCACTTTCCGCATAGCGGAGTTAGGCTTTTTAGGAGTCGTCGTGTAAACACGAAGACATACGCCACGCTTCTGAGGGCAAGCATCCAGCGCGCGGGATTTCGATTTAACCTCGATAACCTCGCGTCCTTTGCGGACCAATTGTTGAATTGTAGGCATAAATGATTGTAAATCTGTTATTTATGTATTTTACCCCAAAAATGGGGCTGCAAATATACGGATAAATTATTAATTCTCAAAGGCTGCGAACTCTACATCTTTAGCTGCACGCTCTTTCAGAGAAGCATCTTTTTTATATGCTTCGTCGAGGTGCTTCTTAGCGGCGGCGGTGCTGTTGCGCCTTGCGGCTATGATTGCACGGAGATACTCGCTGCGGGCGTCCGTCTGGCCGGAGATGGCTTTTTCAGCGGCATTGTAATCTTCACTGAGTATGGAAGCAACGGCTTTGTTGACTCCTTCAGCTTTCGCGGCGGCAGCCTTATAATCGCCCTTCTGAATATCCAGGATGGCCATATTCTGCTGAGCCTCGGGAGTACCGGACTGCTTGAAGTATTTTGCTGCGGCCTCGGAGTCGCCCTTGCGGAGGGCAATCACTCCAAGAGCGTTCAGGATGTCGGCATCCTGCTGGTTCTTGATATCCTTCGCACGCTCGGCGGCAAGAAGGGCGTCGTCGTTGTCGAGGGCAACCAGAACTCCGTTGTAGCGGGCTGCGTCTGAATCGAAGCTCTCGGCGGCAATCTTATAGAGGAGAGCCTTACGGTCGGAATCCTTGGTGTTGGCAGCAAGGTGCATAAGGGCGCTCTCGTCCAGCAGGTAGAGCTGCTCGGAAGCTATACGCTCAAGCTCTTCATCGGTATAGTTCTTATACTCTACGTCGGCTATCAGACGGGCCCTGCGGAGTGCAGGGAACACTTTGGTCTTCATCTCGGTGAACACCTGGGACATATTGCGGATTTCACTCTCGCGCACCGCAGGATCGCTGTACATGGAAAGCACGCGGAGAATGAGTTCTTTATCCTCAAGGCTGGAGGCGGCAACCGCGGCCTGGAATCCCTCCCAGTCCTGACCTATACTGCGGAGGTCTACGTCTACGCCCTGGTCTCCGGACACCTTGCTCCATGCCTTTCCGGCGCTCTCAGCCCTCTTGTCGGAGAGCTTGGAGTTGTATTCAGCACCGCCTTCGGGGGAAGCGTATGCTACGATGCGGGTGCCCTTCACGGTGGCGCGTTCATCGGCCTCATAAGCCTTAACGGCCTCCTGGAAGCTGTTGACGGCGCCTACCATCTGGCTCTTGCGCACCTCGGCGGAGTTCACTTCATACATAATCTGGCCCTCGGCCGTCTTATCCAACACGGTACGGTAACCGTCTGCCTTATAGACATATACCCCTTTGGTATCTGCAAGCAGGCAGGTGGTGTTGCAGCCGTCTGCGACCTTCCTGGCAGGCACGTCATAGGTGCGCTTACCGTAGAAAATCACCGGACGCAACTCCAGGTAGGAACTTTCCATACCCTTGCGGTAAGGGAATTCCACCTTCACGCTCATGGTTCCGCCGACATAGGGAGCCACTTTGTGGTTGTCCTTGACCTTCTCGCCCTGATAGGTGACCGGCTCGGCCGCCTCTTCCCCGCCTTCGTACACCAGCACTGGAGTGACGGTCATTATGGCTGTCTTGTTGAAATATCCTTTTGGATAGGTGACGGTGATGGTTGCAGGAACTTTGTCGCCCACGACCGCAAGCACTTCGGGATCGCAGCTGACCTTTACGTTTTCCGCCATCTTCATCTGCTCCGCCACTGATTTGGAACAGGAAACGGATGCGATGCACAGCACGGCAGCCGCCAAGAGAATTCTGAAAGCTTTCATATAAAAATGCATATTTGCGCAAAGATAAAGATTTTTCTTAACTTTGCATTCTTGCAAACCCATTATGGACAGTCAGGAATTACAAAAGGTTAAAAACAAGTTCGACATCGTCGGAAACGACGGCGGCTTGAACCGTGCGCTGGAGACTGCGGTAGCAATCGCCCCGTCCGACCTTTCCGTGCTCATACAGGGAGAGAACGACACCGGCAAGGAGGCCATTCCGCACATCATCCATCAGTACAGCAGGCGCCGAACCGGAAAATTCCTGACAGTGAACTGCGGCGCCATCCCTTCCGGAACCATCAATTCAGAGCTGTTCGGGCACGAAAAAGGTTCCTTCACCGGAGCTATCGGAGAGCGCAAGGGCTACTTCGAGGAGGCCAACGGCGGCACCCTTTTCCTGGACGAGATAGGCGAACTGCCCAAAGAGACGCAGGCAATGCTTCTGAGGGTGCTCGAGAGCGGAGAATACATAAAAGTGGGTTCATCGAAGGTAGAAAAGACCGATGTGAGGCTGATTGCCGCCACAAACGTAAACCTCGAGTATGCGGTGGCCACCGGAAAATTCCGCCAGGACCTGCTCTACCGCCTGAACGCGATACAAATCAACCTGCCGGCCCTTAGAGACCGCAAGGGCGACATCTACCTGCTGTTCCGCAAGTTTTCCTCCGATTTTTCCGAAAAGTACCGTCTGCGCAAGATTTCCCTTACCCACGACGCAATAAGCCTGATAACCTCCTACCGCTGGCCGGGCAACATAAGGCAGTTGAAGAACTTTGCCGAGGCGGTTACCCAGATGGAGTCTCTGCCGGCATCGTCCGAAGCGGACAGGATGGAACTGAGCGCGGCCAACATAGCGCCGTACATGCCGAAGGAGAGCGACACTACCCTGCCCGCGGTAACCGGCGCCACAGCCGACAAGGGCAGCTTCTTCCCCGAAGACCTGCAGATGATAATCAACGCTATCCTGAACCTTAAACAGGAGGTGGACAGGCTGCGCGGCCTGGTCGAGAGCGGGAAAACTGAGGCCGTGGGAATGGCGGTGCCGGGCGTACCCATTGCAGACTATTCCTCAGTGCCGGTTGTAGAACCCGAAGAGCAGTTCGCGAGCCCGAGCGACGTTCCCGCCCCGGACACAAAGACCATAAAGGATATGCGAGACGACACCATCTTCAAGACGCTTGCCCGATACGACGGCAACGTAAAGAAGGCCGCCGCCGAGCTGGGCATATCGGACCGTACCATTTACAGGCTTCTGGCAAAGGAAAAAGGCAGGCAATGAAAGCAAAAATCCTGAAGTACACCCTGATTGCGCTGGCCACCACCATGATGGCCGCCTGCGGCATCTACTCTTTCTCCGGAACTTCCATCCAG
>JAGAAU010000169.1 GCA_017615135.1 Bacteroidales bacterium
GAAAGTCATTCCGGCAACCCAGCCATTGAGCCAGGGTCACGAAAATGGTCAAAAAGGCGTTTTTTTGAGAGGATTCATGTACCCAGGGTACGCCATTTTGTTCAAAATAGGCCAATAATGAGGAAAATCGTGTACCTCGCTCCGCGCCGCTGCTCCCAGCTACCGGCTTATCCGAAAAAGAGATTGCTGCGCTATGAATAACCAAGCAGTGAAAAGGTAGTGGATTTTGAATAAATCCTCTTGTGGAGATGGGCGGACTCGAACCGCCGTCCAAACAACGCAACAAAAGGTTTTCTACACGCTTATTCTTCCTTTGATTGTCGGACGGCAGATGAGGGAAGACGCCCTTGCAGCCATCTTATCCCCTGAATCTTAGCGGAGAGTGGGGGAGGCGTCTCCGAGCGTCCGGTTTGAATGATACCCCTTGATCCGGTCATAACCGGCCTAAAGCCCGGAGGGATATACGCCGGTTCCGCAGCCTTGGCGAATCCGGTTAATGCTGAATCTCTTGGAGATTAGCAAGCGTAAGAATAGTTGTAGTTGCCAGTTAATGGCTTGAAGGCTGAGATTAACGGGCAAACCTCCCACGCCCGGCGTGCTTGCCTCCCGCAGTCGATGCTGTCAAAACCAAAACATCCCCGTGAAAGCACCGCAAAGGTAGTTACAGCTTTCGGAAAAATCAAATCAGTCCGTTCATTTTTATGAACTGGGCCAGCAGAATGCTGCTTTTTGCCGCTCCCTGTGCGGTCTGGTGCTGATTTTTGTTGTAGGTGTCCTCGAAGCAGTCCGGGGTGAAGAACTCGTCGTATATGTGTTCCTGCAGGTCCAGCCAGGGACTGTCTCCGATGCAGGGTGCGAGATTCTCGTGCAGGGCTTCCGGATTGCAGATGTGCTGATGATACATTGGTATGGTGAGAAACATCAGCTTTATGCCTTTTTTTCTGCAGAGTGCCTTGATTTTCTCTACGGAACGGGCCGCATCAGCTCCTACTGTAAGGTCGCGACCATCCTCGGCAGGGCCGTCTGTGGTATATTTTGCAAGGGTTGCACTGCTCAGGCCCTCGGTGAAACGGATGAACCTTCCAAGGTAGTCTTTGTCCTTGTAAACCGGTGCTTTTGGATGCTCCAGATTGTATTTGAGCAGCTCGCGGTTCTCGAAGATATAGCTGTGGTTGCGTATGGTCTGAGACCATGCATAGGGGGCGTTGTCTACCGAGAAAAGTGCCGGTGTAGATTTCAGTTTCAACCAGCTGTTCCTGCGGTTCTCGAAGCTCTGGAACTGGCAGCTCAGGTCTATGCCCTTCATCTCGCGCTGTTTGTAATCCCGAATAGTGTATGTCTCTATGACAAGCAGTTTGGGTTTTGTAACGGTCAGGGCCTCCTCCAACATATAATAGGAGTCGGTAATGCGGTTGCCTTGCGATGCCAGTATGAAGCAGCGTTTGCCCAGGTAGGAAGACAGGTTTTCCGGAAGCAGCCCGGTGTAGGAGTGGGAATTGCCCAGAATCAGCACGTCTATGCCCCCGTTTTTCTGTTTGCCGTATTTGTACAGGTAATGCCAGCGTTTGCCGGTGTGGTTATTGCTCTCTTCCTGCGCAAATATGCGTCTGGCGTCGCACAGATACACCGTTCCTATTATCACTGCCACTGCGGCGAATATTTCAGCAAGGAATCTTCTCATGGGCGCATCAGAACTGGAAATAGATGAAACGGGAGTCGTTGCCAATGCCGTAGCGGCCGAGGAAAATAATTATCAGCGCGAGGAGAACCAGCGCGGCTGTCCGCAGCAGGGCGGGAGAGGCCAGGAAGCGATTGGCGAGAGAGCCACCCCAGCGTTCGCACACAATCTCTATCACGCAGAGCAGAATTATGAGCCCGATGGCAAAGAATAACTCCTGCATGCCGAGACCGAAATTGCCGATTGCGGCCGCATTGCCGAAGCCGAGTGAACTGAACATGGCCAGGGCGTCGTTGAAGGTTGCCGCCCGGAACAGTATGAGCGACAGGGCCCACAGAGAAAAGACAATCAGCGGGTTAAGGACCTTGATGCCGGCGCTTTTCTTGAGCAGGTTTCCCGGAAAGAACATGAAAACCGCGCAGAGGAAACCCCAGGCCACGAAAGTCCAGGACGCCCCGTGCCACAGACCGCTCAGCAGGAAGACAATGAAGGTGTTGAGCACCATGCGGGCAGTTCCGCGCCTGTTGCCGCCAAGGGGGATGTAGACGTAGTCTCCGAACCATGAGGAGAGCGATATGTGCCAGCGCTTCCAGAACTCGCGGAAAGTCTGCGACAGATAGGGCCTGCGGAAGTTCAGCATGAGTTCCATCCCGAACAGACGGGCGCTGCCGCGGGCAATTTCCGAATAGGAATAGAAGTCTGTATAGAGCTGGAACGCGAAGAATATCACTGCCAGCAGCGCCGGTAGGCCGTTTGCCGCCTGCGGATTCTTCCAGGCGGCGTCTACGAAGACCGCCAGCCTGTCTGCCACCACTATCTTAAGGAAGAGCCCCCACAGGATAAGCCCCACGCCGGAGAATGCCTGACGGTAGTTGAACTGCCTTTTTGCGGAGAACTGCGGCAGCAGGGAGGATGCCCGTTCTATAGGGCCGGCTACCAGCTGTGGGAAGAAGCTGATGAAGGCGAAAAACTGCAAAGCGTTGTGGCTGGCTGCCACTTTCCCGCGCTTTACGTCTATCACGTAGCCTATAGCCTGGAAGGTGTAAAAGCTGATCCCGACGGGGAGGATGATTTTAAGAGGAGTAACCCCCGGATCGGCCTGTATCCCGAAGAGCGTGCAGAAACTCTCCACGAAGAAGCCGGCATATTTGAAGAAGGCCAGAATTCCCAGGTTGAGGATAATGTTGGCCGTGCAAATCAGGGATGCCCTGTTGCGATTCTTTTCTATAAGTATGCCGCTGAACCAGCTGGATGCCGTGGTAACCGCTATGAGGATTGCGAATCGCCAGTCCCATGCGCCGTAGAAAACGTAGCTGGCAGCCAGCAGAACCGCATTCTGCCATGTTGATTTTCCTCCGGCCCTGCCGTGGGAGCCAAACGCTTCGGGCAGCCAGTACAGCAGAAACACCAGCGGTAGAAAAAGCGCATATGAGAACGAATTGAACAGCATAAGCGCACAAATTTAAGAATTTTGAAATGATTTTAAGTTTTTGGTAATTTTTTACGATTTCCCGGGGCATTTTCGCGAAAAATTCGCGTCATATGAAAAAATTAAAATGTTTTGCCGCCGCTTTTGCGGCCCTGATTCTTTCCGGAATCTGTACTTCCTGCTCCGACCTTTTCGGCGACGGCCCTTCATCGTCCGGGAAGGCCTCCATCAGTTTTGTTTTTGCGGATAACTGGGACGCCCGTGCGAGGGAGGCCGCGGCCATGCCGGATACCAACGATTTTCTGCTCACCGTCTCCAGCTCTTCCGGGGAGGTCCTTTTCAACGGTAAGTTCGGCAGCGCGCCTGAGACCATAATCGCCGCTCCCGGAACCTACACTGTAAATGCCGTTTCGGCGGAGTTTTCCGAGCCTAAATTCGAGGCTCCTCAATACGGTGACACCCAGGTGGTTACCGTGCTTAAGGGAGAGAATGCCCTGGTGCGGCTGAGCTGCTCGCAGATAAACTGCGGAGTGAAGCTGAACATTCAG
This sequence comes from Bacteroidales bacterium, assembly GCA_017615135.1. Classification (GTDB taxonomy): domain Bacteria; phylum Bacteroidota; class Bacteroidia; order Bacteroidales; family UBA932; genus Cryptobacteroides. The sequence goes on from JAGAAU010000169.1 coordinate 3,656, forward strand.
GAGAACTTTCGCATGGAGTATCCCGATGCGTCTCTTTACCTTAAATCCAACGACGGCCGCCTTATGTACTCCTATTCGGAAAAACGCACTGCTTATTTCCGGCCGGGCACCATCTCCCTGCTGTTCAGCGACGGCGGGGCGGAGAAAACCCTCTTCACCCGAGCGCTACAGGCCAGGCAAGTGCTGGTCCTTACCGTATCTGCGGCTGAAAGTGCAACCAAAGGCGGGGTGCAGATTCAGGTGGATACCCTGCGCGAGTGGCTCTCTGAGCAAATCAAGATAGGGGAGCCTTCCTCTGCGGAAGACCGGGAGCACGCTTACAGTGTATCCGATATGGAGGCCCATGTGGGTGAAGAGGATGTCTGGGTTTACGGCTACATCGTAGGGGGCGACCTAAGTTCCACTAAATGCTCCTTCACTGCACCTTTCACCAGCCGCACTAACCTGGTTCTGGCAGCCCGTTCCAGCGTGACGGACCGCAGCAAATGCGTTTCTGTCCAACTCGCAAAGGGAGATATCCGCGATGCGCTGAATCTGGTGGACCATCCTGAAAATCTGGGCAGACAGGTTTACCTCAAAGGCGATATAGTTGCTTCATATTACGGACTTACCGGCCTGCAGAACCTCTCCGAGTACGCCGACAAATGACGATATTTTTGCTATCTTTGCAGTCTGTATCAAAAATAACCAACTATGAAGATAGCTATAGCCGGTACCGGGTATGTGGGTTTGTCCCTTGCAACTCTGCTCTCTGTGAAAAACGAAGTGGTTGCAGTGGATGTTATTCCGGAAAAAGTTGAGAAAATCAATAAAAGAATCTCGCCTCTGCGCGATGAGTGGATAGAGAAGTACTTTGCGGAGAAGGAACTGAATCTGGTGGCTACGCTGGACGGCCGTTCAGCCTACCGCGATGCGGACATAGTAATCATATCCGCTCCCACCAATTACGACAGCAAGAAGAATTTCTTCGATACCTCCCACGTCGAGGAGGTAATAGAACTGGTGCTGGAGGTGAATCCGGACGCGCTGATTGCCATCAAGTCCACCATTCCGGTAGGTTACACCAAATCTGTACGCGAGAAGTTCAGCTACCGTGAGCGTCAGGCAGACGGAACTTTCCGGACTGTAGTGCCGAATATCATCTTCTCCCCGGAGTTCCTTCGCGAGAGCAAAGCCCTTTACGACAATCTCTACCCCAGCCGCATCATAGTCGGTTATGACGAGGTGCCCGGGCAAACCCGCGATGCAAGGACTTCCGCAGAGACCTTCGCGGCCCTCATAAAGGCCGGTGCCATTCGCGAGGATGTTCCCGTGCTCTTCATGGGTAGCACCGAGGCGGAAGCGGTCAAGCTCTTCGCCAATACCTATCTGGCCCTGAGGGTGAGTTATTTCAACGAGCTGGATACCTATGCGGAAATCAAGGGGCTGGACACCAAGGCCATTATCAGCGGAGTCTGCCTGGACCCCAGGATCGGCGACCAGTACAACAACCCCAGTTTCGGCTATGGCGGCTACTGCCTTCCCAAGGATACCAAACAGCTGCTGGCCAACTATGGCGATGTGCCGGAGAACCTGATAGCTGCAATAGTTGAGAGCAACCGCACCAGAAAGGATTTCATTGCAGACCGCGTGCTTGAAAAGGCCGGCTGGTATACTGCCAATTCCGTATACGACAGCGCCGCCGAGCGTAAGGTCACAATCGGAATCTTCCGTCTTGCGATGAAGGCCGGAAGCGACAATTTCCGCCAGAGCGCCATCCAGGGCATAATGAAGCGTATCAAGGCCAAAGGAGCGGAGGTGATAGTGTTCGAACCCTCCCTGCCGGACGGTTCCACTTTCTTCGGCAGCCGCGTAGTGAATAATCTGGCCGAGTTCAAAGCGCAGTGCAACGCAATCATTTCCAACCGGGCCGACAGCCTCCTGGACGACGTTGCCGATAAAGTTTATACCCGCGACCTCTTCCGCCGTGATTAAAAGTTTGCTGTTTCCTCTTGTTCTGGTGCTTTGCGCCGCTGCCCCTCCGGATGAGGTTCCGGCGGTGGTGCATCCTGCAGAAGGGCGGAGCCTGAGGTTGTGCAGGGATTCTCTGACAATAGTTTTCGACCGTCGCATTCATGCTTTTTACGGCGGTACCGCCGGCTCCATAGACGAGGACATCCGTTCTCCCAAGTCTGTGAATATCAGCCCGGACGGTAGCAGATTCTACATCAACTCACTTGAGGGCTTCCGCACAGTGGCCTATACTCTGCCGGATTTCACCAAGGCCGGAGTGGTGACTCACCGCTTCGATTCCGCCGATTCGTTCCTTTGGGCCCCGGAAAGCGGGCTTTTCCCGGAAACTTCCCCGGTTAAGGAGCCCCGCACTTTCTCCGGACGGCCGGTGGAGGCGGCATTTTCGCACGGCGGACGCTATCTGTGGGTGCCGTATTACAGGCGCAGTCACGATCTGAACGCCCAGGACCCTTCCGCCCTTGCGGTAATAGAAACTGCAGAGAATAAGATAGTAAGGCTCTTTGAAACCGGAGCTCTGCCGAAGATGATAGCCTGCTCTCCGGACGGCCGCTATATGGCCGTCACCCATTGGGGAGACAACACGGTAGGCGTTCTGCGCATAGATTCCGAGAGGCCGGAAGACTGGCATTATATTTCCTGTTATACGGTAGACCGCAAACTGAACCTGAATTTCAGCCGCAGAGCAGTGGTGAACAGGGACGTGAACAGCGGGTACTGCCTGCGTGGAACCGTGTTTACCCCGGACAACCGCTATCTGCTAGTAAGCTGTATGGGCGGAACCGCCGGAATCGCCGTAATCGACCTGAAGGAAAACCGTTATCTGGGGCGCATAGGCGGTTGTATGCCGAATATGAGGCACATACTCATCCACAACGGAATTTTGTATGCCAGCATCAACAATAAGGGGTATGTGCAGAAGATGCCTCTCGCACGAATCTACGATGCAATCGGGCAGCTGAGAGAAGTAACCGCAGAACCCCGTATCGTGAGCCTGGACGGCTGGCAGAACTGTAAAGTGCCGGCTGGAGCCAGAACCATAGTGATAAGTCCCGACGGCCGTTTTATTTTCGCCGCCTGCAATTTTTCCAGCTGCATAGCGGTGGTGGACGCCCGGTCGATGACTTTGCTTGGCAGTTTCCCCGCAGATTCCTTCCCGGTGGGGCTGGATATCTCTCCGGACGGTTCCTGGCTCATTTCCACTTCCCAGGGACGCAGCGGCAGGGGAGGCAACGCCGTTGATATTTTCAGGCTTGTAACCAGATGAGCAGGCGTTTGACGATATATGCCTTGGCGCTGCTCGTATGCGCTTTTTGCCTGCCGGTTCCCGCCGCCGCACAGGAGCCGGAGATGCCCGGTCAGGCCGGGCAGGACGGCACGTCATTGCCGGTGCAACCGGCAATCTCCGACTCCCTTACGCTGGGCAGTGCCGAGCTGGCCGATTTCATAGTGGAGGAAGCCCTGAAGATGAAGGGCACGCCCTACCGCTACGGTGCCGTAGGGCCTAAATATTACGACTGTTCCGCATTCACGCGGCTTATTTACGGCAAGGCCGGCATCCAGCTGGAAAGGTCTGCAATCTTCCAGTCGCGGCAGGGCCGGCCGGTAGAGGGCTCTCTGTCGAACCTCCAGAAGGGCGACCTGCTTATTTTCGGCAGCCGGCACAATCCGCGCCGAATCGGCCATACCGGCATCTTCATGGAGATGGACAGCACCGGTACGGACTTTACCTTCGTGCACATCGCCCGGGTAGGGGGAGTGATTGTATCGCACTATAAGGAAAGCTACTACAAACAGCGTTTTCTGCTCGCCCGCCGCCTTCTTCCGGACTTCCTTACTCCGGAACCATCAGACAGTCTGGCAGGCTATGCTTTCAATCCGGAAAATTCCGTACTTCCCCTCAAGGATACTCTCCAGCTTGCAGCCGGAGATTCCCTGATAGTCCTCCTTCAGGACGGACGCTGGCTCTATGCCGGCAGAGACGGAGCCCTTACTGTTCCCGGACAGGGAGAAAAACTGGTGCTGGATCCGGACGGCAGCTGGACCAGAATCAGCATGACCAAGCATACAGTGCCGGCCCCAAAGCCTGCAAACGGCTCTGTATCAGCCGTAAAGGCAGACGGCTCCGCAGCTGCTACCGATCCGGATTCCCAACCGGTTTACTATACTGTAAAATCCGGTGATACCCTTTCTAAAATTGCCATGCGCCATCATACTACGGTGCGCTCTCTTTGCCGCCTGAACGGAATCAGTGAAAACACTACCCTGAAAATCGGACGGAAACTGAGGATCCGTTAAGAAGCTTCTAAAAAAATTATGGTAATTCCGCCGAAAATTGTTATATTGGGCGGAATTATGCATGTAAGGCAATGTCAACTCTGAAAACCGGACTTAAAATATGCACTGCCGCCGGAGAACTCCGCTTCGGCGCACTGCTCGAAGATCACGTCATTCCCGCCCAGTACCAGCTCCAGCTGGATGGTATATTCAACAGCCTTTCCGGCCTTTCCGCCGAGTACCCGGCATATGTGTACTCCACTGTGGAAGGCGGTCACCTGATTACCCTGGTGGTCCCGAGAGACGGCGGCTCGATGAATTATGCCACCGTCTATGTTCCCTGCAACCTCGCCATTCGCGGGCAGGAACTGGAGGATATGCTCCGGATATGCCAGGAGGAACTGCTCGCCCCTCAGCCGGACAGCTCGCGCCTTTCTTCCCTCTTCAACGCGGAGTTCCCCGTAGGTGGCGTGGAAATGCCTGTCTATCTTACCGAAGGCCAGCTGCTGGCAATACGCTACTTTGGCGGGGAAAACCGCTACGATCTTGCAGATTTCCTCGGTACAGGAATGTCCCAGCCCGAATACAGCCGCTTTAAGGCGGTGATTTTCGCGCACGCCAAATCCGGTATAGTTTCCGAAGGTGCTGCAGACCTCAGTGCATCGCCGCTCAAGGAGTACGTGGTGGTCTTCCCTCCGGAGGAATCCATGGGCTATCAGGCCTTTTACGCCAATGCTCCCTTTACTGCCCCGCATGCTTTTGCGGCAGGCGACAAAGTGCGTTTCTACTGGAAGAGGCACGGCTACAAGAACATTGAAAAGAACATGCAGGTGAGCCCCGAGGCGTCCTTTGTGCCTCCGGTGATTCCGGAAGAGATTTACAAGTACATAACCTACGACAGCATCACCGTACGGGACGACAAGTCCTGCATTATAGAGAATTATACCCTCCGAGTGAACGGCAAAATCCTTGAAAAAGGTATGATGCTGGCTGTCAAGGAGTTGAATATTAAGGAAATTCCGGTAACCATCAGTTCCGAGGGCTTCAATACGGTAGATACCGTGATGGATCTTTCAGAACCTGTGTCCGTAACCCTGGAGAAGCGCACCTACGACTACAGCTTCGTGCTGCCGCTCGGAAAATACGGTGAGTTCAAGATTCCCCTCACTACTGACGCTCCGCTGGAGCATTCGCCGCTGCGCGGATATCAGACCGAGGGCGCTCCTGTCCCCAATGTGCGCAACTATCTGAAGTACAATCCGAAAGATAAATACAGGCTGTTGAGGTCGATACTTTTTGCCGTTGCCGGGGTGCTGGTTGGAGTTCTTATCGGCTGGATGATTTTCAGTTCTTCCGGCAGTGCCGATATGGACAGGCTGCGCTTCGAGAATTCCGCCCTACGTTCCCGTCTGTCTTTCTATGAGAATGTGGATATTCCTGAAGATGAGCTGATTGCCGAAAAGGAGGCAGAGCTTAAGGCAGAGCAGGAGGCCCAGGCAAAACTCGAAGCGGAACAGCAGGCTGCAAAGGCCGCGGCCGAGAAGGAAGCTGCAGAAAAGGCCGCTGCGGAGAAAGCTGCCGCAGAGAAAGCTGCTGCGGAGAAGGCCGACGCAGAAAAAGCCGCAGCAGAAAAAGCTGCTGAAGAAAAACAGGCCGAGGAGAAAGCTGCAGAGGAAAAAGCCGCCGAGGAGCAGGCTGTCGCCCGCAGAAATGCCAAGATAGCCTTCGTGAAGGCGTTCCGTGAGAGAAAGGCGGATATAGCCAAGGCGGAGCAGGAAAAGGCTGCCCGTGAAAAAGCCGAGCAGGAAATCAAGCAGGAGGCTAAGAGCCTGAATACTCCCAAGGCTTCCGCACAGGGCATCAAGTATCTTGACAGCAATGCCAAGTGGAGCCGCGCGGAGATGGAGGCCTATCCTGAATTCCAGGGCCTCTGGGATGCTATCAACGAAAGGGATTTCAATAAGATACTTTCGTATTCCGAGAACCTTTCCGCCTCTGTGAAATTCACTGAACTCTGCAATTCCATACGCAGGCTGAAGACTATCCCCGGAACTCATTTCACTCAGAAATACTGTACCGATCCCGCCGATACGGAAATTACCTATATGTCTTATCTGAACAAGATAGACGGCAAGTACAACGACCTTAAAGGCGGCAGGTAATGAAAATCAAAGGCTTTCTGCTTGTAGCGGCGGCGGTGCTCGCTGCCGCCTGTTCCGTGGACAACTATTCCAGGGAACTGGGACCGGCAAAGGAACCTTCTTTCAAGAGTCTGGAAGATGACGGCCTGGAAATAAGCGGTTATGTTACATACAGGGGAGGCCATGCGAATATCGACCTCTGGGATGCCC
>JAGAAU010000170.1 GCA_017615135.1 Bacteroidales bacterium
CATCGGAGATGCTCGCAAGCAGACGCTGACGGTCACCCAGGTCGCGGAAACGGTCGACCAGCAGCCATGCATCCTCAGGCTCCTGTCCGGACTGCAGCAAGTCCTCTATCTTAATAGGCGCACCGTCCGCCCACAGGCGGTTGTAACCATCCTCCTTCAGCTGCAGCAGCAGTTCGGTATGGTCGGAACGGTCCTTCCAGCCAAGGTCAGCAAGGATATAAAACGTCCCCGCCGGAGCCTCCTGCAGATACCCGACCACATCCTGCACGCCCTCCTTCCGCACTTCCCTGCCGGAAACCGGGCTGAACGTACGCCCTATGCGGGCAAAGATAAGCCGCAGGTAATCATAGACTTCCGTAGTCGTCGCAACGGTCGAGCGAGGATTCTTGATATTTACCTTCTGCTCGATGGCGATTGCCGGCGGGATGTCCTCTATGCCGTCCACATCGGGCTTGGTCATACGTCCGAGGAACTGGCGGGCATAAGAGCTGAGGCTCTCGGCAAAACGCCGCTGCCCCTCCGCGAACAGCGTATCGAACGCAAGGCTCGACTTGCCGCTGCCCGAGATGCCCGTAACCACCACAAGCTTGCCCCGCGGAATCTCCAGCGTGACATTCTTGAGGTTGTTCACTCTTGCCCCTTTGATTAACATAGCCCACAAAAATACGAAGAATTATGCAAGGTTTTGCATTCCCCTGCATTTATAATAAAAAATGAATATCTTTGCATTATGAAATGGTTGTTCAGACTGCTCAGGGGCGCCTCATTCACAACGGCGCTGTTCATATTCCAGGCGTGCTACGGCACTCCCCAGCCCGACGTTCTGCTTGAAGAAGGGGGAGAAGCTCCAATGTCATTCTCCGTAAAATCTAAAGTCAGCGGAGAGCCCCTCGCCGGCATCAGGATACTCGGCTCCGAATACAAATCCGGAGACCAATACTTTCAGGAGCTAGGCATTACCGGAGAGGACGGACGCTGTACCGTAAACATCCCCTACATCAGGAACGAGAAAGGCCCCTGCCTGCGTTTCCAAGACCCCGCTGAGGTCTATGCCCAGAAGGATACCGTCCTTTACGACCTGCAGGAGCGCGACATAGTCATAAAGCTGTAACCATGAGAACACGGTTACTCATCTGCGCACTGCTGCTTTCCGTCTGTACTGCCGCAGGCGCCCAGGACTACAAGAGCTTTTCGCTGGAGGTCGGCACAGGCTTACAGCCGCTCCATATGGCTTTCGCATTCACCGATGCCGAGAAACGCATCCTCGCCAGGGACGGACAGTCCGGAGCCGAGAGGGATTACTACTGCCCCACTTTCAGCCTCTCGGAGGTATGGAGGGTCAGCGGCCACTGGGAATTCTGCCTTACGGAAGGAATTTCCTGGCAGCCCTATGACCTCATCCAATATGGCACATTCGGCACAGATCCGAACGGCAATCCCCGCTATGACCTGAGTAACGGCACGGTGATAGGACTCAGGAATTCCAATCCTTTCATTTCAGTGTACGGACAAGCCCGGCTGATCTGGTCCCCGAAATGGAAAGTTACCTGCTATTCCGCAGTGGGTCTGGGAGTTGTGATGGTAGTGGCGCCAAATTTCGCCGCAGCCCCTTGCCCGGGAATTACCCCGTTAGGCCTGAGAGTCGGCGGACGGCATCTGTACGGTTTTGCGGAATTCACCCTCAGCCCCATAGCCACATTCGGCCACGGCGGCATAGGATGGCGATTCTAGCATAGGAATTCTTAATCGTTTTTTGTAATTTTGCGTCCATGTTTTTTGGACGCAGGTTTGTTCCCGCACTTCTGGCGCTTGCATTTTTCCCGGTAACGCTCTCCGCTGCCGGCAGAATAACTGACGGACAGAAGCATAGCCTGCGTATAGGATGGGGCGACATGCTGTTCGAGACCGCATTGTACTCCCCTACAGCCACTCATGTCTTTGACAACCCGTCCGGCCTTCCGGATAGTTACAGGGTCCAGGAAGGGTTCGGCTTAAGGCTAAGCGGGCATATCTTTGCAGAATACAGCTACAGGCTCGGAGAACTGGTAAGCATAGGAGCCATGCTGGATTACGGGAACATCAGCTGCAAAAACGGCATTTTCGACAAATACCATAATATGACCGAGGCGTTGCCTGACATAGACTACCACAATTTGGTTTTCATGCCGACGGTGCGTTTCACTTATTTCCGCAAGGGCCTGGTAAGCATGTATTCCGGACTGGGTGCAGGGCTGCTGATGTCGATATCCGGCAAGGCTGAATTCGCCCCCGCCCTTAACCTCAACTTTTTCGGCGTTCAGGTTGGAGACGGCCACTGGTCGGGAGCTGTCGACCTGGGAATGCTAAACGCCATGAACGGCACCAACAAAGTGTATTTGTTCGCCTCGCGGATCGTTTCCGTGAGCATTAATTACAGCTGGTGATGAAGAAGGCCGGGATATTGTTGATAGCAGCCATTTCGCTGTGCGCATGCAGGCAGCCGGAAATCGACAGGTTCATCGATTTCGACTCCTTCCTGCCTTATTCGGTAAGCGACAAGCCGATAGTTACTCAGGACGGAAGCCTGAACCCGGAGGTGCAGGTACCCGGAGAGCTCAACCCGAACACGGCTTCAAGGGTATTCACTGCAGCTGCCCGCGATATCGTCAGCGCAATCTCCTTCAATTCCCTGACCCACGTGTCCGGCACCTATACAGGCCATGACATCGACGGGACCCCGATAACCCTTTCCGGCAAGATCATTTACCCCACGAAGGGCCCTGTAAAGAAGATGATGCTGATCAGCCATTATGCGGTCTGTGCCGGATACGAAGCCCCGTCCGAGTCTTTTCCCATCGAGGGAATCTTTGCAGCGAGGGGGTACGCCCTGGTCATCCCGGACTACATAGGCTACGGAGTGACTTCTAACCGCATCCATCCTTTCATGCATATCGAGAGCACCGCCCGCAGCGTTACCGATTTCGCACTGGCGGCAAAGCCCTATCTGGAGAAGGTCGGGCGCAAGCCGGAAAGCGACGACGTGATCCTGCTCGGTTATTCCCAGGGCGCGGCCATCACTATGGGCGTCATGGATATACTCCAGAATGAATACCCCGATGAATTTCCTATAGCGAAAG
>JAGAAU010000171.1 GCA_017615135.1 Bacteroidales bacterium
CGCGGCACCCTGTCCGGGACGGAGTTCAACATTGTGTACGAGGGTACCTACGGGAATCTCGCTCAGAGGAAGGGCGTTGCCAACCTCGGGAGCGACACCGCTGCCGGAAGCCACCACCTGACCGACCTTGATTCCGTCAGGGGCGATGATATAACGCTTCTCGCCGTCTTCGTACTGCACGAGGGCGATACGGGCGCTGCGGTTAGGGTCGTATTCAATGGTAAGGACGGTTGCAGTGCAGTCGTCTTTATCGCGACGGAAGTCGACGATACGATACATGCGCTTGTGTCCGCCACCTCTGTAACGAACAGTCATCTGACCGGTGTTGTTGCGTCCACCAGTGCTCTTGAGAGGCTCAAGCAATGACTTCTGAGGCTTCTTGGCGGTGATTTCCTCGAAGGTGCTGATCACCTTGTTCCTCTGGCCGGGAGTTACCGGCTTGAATTTTCTAACTGCCATTTTCCTGTCCTCCCTTAGATGTTGTTATAGAAATCGATCTTATCGTCACCGGCAAGAGACACATAGGCCTTCTTAAAGTGGTTCATGCGCCCGCGCAGGAGGCCCGCCTTTGTGTAACGGGATTTGCGCTTGCCGTGATAATTGACCGTATTCACGGATTCTACGGAAACGCCGTACATTTTCTCTACGGCTTCCTTTATCTGAAGCTTATTGGCTTTCTTGTCTACAATAAAGCCGTAACGGTTCAACTTTTCGCCCTGAGCCGTCAGCTTCTCAGTAACTATTGGCTTAATTAAAATTCCCATCTCTCTGTCTTTTTTAGCGAGAATTCCTTTCTGCGAGTATCTCCTGCACGCCGTCGATGAGAACCATGGTCTTTGCGTTCATAATTTCGTAGGTGTTGATTTCATCTACGGTAATGACGTTCACCTGGGGCAGGTTGCGGGATGAAAGGAAGATGTTGTCCGAATTCTGGGGAAGCACGAAGAGCACCTTGCGGTCTCCGGCCTTGATGGCGGAAACGATACCGAGGAGTTCCTTGGTCTTGGGGGCTTCCATCGTGAAGGGCTCGAGCATGATGATGGCATTCTCCTGAGCTTTGTAGGAAAGTGCGGATGCGCGGGCGAGCTTCTTGAGCTTCTTGTTCAGCTTGTGGTGATAGAAACGGGGCACGGGGCCGAATACGCGGCCGCCGCCTACGAAGATATTGGCCTTGAGGGAGCCGTGGCGTGCACCGCCACCGCCCTTCTGGCGTCCGAGTTTCTTTGTGGAGTGGGCAATCTCGCTGCGGTCCTTGGTCTTGGAGTTGCCATGACGCTGGTTGGCGAGATACTGAACTACGTCGAGGTAGATGGCGTGGTCGTTAGGCTGGATGGCAAATACATTGTCTTCCAGGGTGACCTTCTTTCCGGAGTCTGTTCCGTCAATTTTCAAAACTGAAAGTTTCATACTCTTAAGCCTCCAATATTACATAAGAACCTTTAGCTCCGGGAACGGAACCCTTTACCACAACGATGTTCTCTTCAGGAATCACCTTGATAACCTGAAGATTGAGAACCTTGACACGGGCGTTGCCCATGTGTCCTGCCATACGCATACCGGGAAGTACGCGGGAAGGCCAGGAAGATGCACCCATTGAACCGGGGTGACGGAGACGGTTGTGCTGGCCGTGGGTCTGGCCGCCTACACCGGCAAAGCCATAGCGGTGAACCACACCCTGAAAACCGCGACCCTTGGAGGTGCCAACTACGTCAACATAGGTGACTCCTTCGGGATTCACGATGTCTTCGAGAGTTACGGTGTCGCCAAGTGCAAGTTCCTTCTGAAAATCGAGAGGGAACTCGACAAGCTTGCGCTGAGGCGCAACCCCTGCCTTTTTGAAATGCCCCTGAAGAGGCGCGCTGGTGTGCTTTTCTGTGGTTTCGTCATAGGCAAGCTGTACAGCGGCGTAACCGTCTTTTTCTACTGTACGGAGCTGCGTAACAACGCACGGACCAGCCTCGATAACAGTGCATGGCATGTTCTTACCCTCGGCACTGAAAACGGAAGTCATTCCGATTTTTTTTCCAATTAATCCAGGCATTGGTTTAATAATTAATTGATTATAAATACACTAAGTATAAACCCGCAATTTTGCGGGCTGCAAATATACAACTTTATTTTCAAATTACAAGCGACTGATTTACAGTTCAGAAAATGAAAATATTCTTACCTTTGTGCATATGATACTCGCAATCCCGGAATTCCTCCGGCTGTCGCTGGCGGATTTCCTAGACATATTTACCATCGGGGCAATCATCTGGCTCGTATTCAACAAGAGCCGGGGGTCCTCCGTCATGAGCATCTTCCTCGCCATCCTGCTCCTGCTAATCACCCGCATCATTGCGGAAGCGCTGGGAATGAACCTGCTGTCTTCACTTCTGGGAACCCTGATAGACGTGGGAGCCATTGCAATGATAGTGATCTTCCAGCCGGAAATCCGCCGGTTCCTCATGAATCTCGGGCGCACCGCCGGAAAATCCCTGGAAAAGCACAGCATACTGTCCGGACTGCTGGGTTACCACTTCCAACCGGACCTGCACGAGAAGAACATAGCTGAACTGGCAGAAGCCTGCTTCGAGATGGGAGCCTCTAAAACCGGAGCCCTGATTGTACTCAAACACAACGATTCCCTTGAAGAAATAATCAACACCGGGGACAAAATAGACGCTGAAATCAGCAAACGGCTGATAATGAACCTGTTCTTCAAAAACTCCCCTCTGCACGACGGGGCGGTCATAATATCTGGAAACCGGATCAGCGCAGCCCGCTGCACCCTGCCTATCAGCGACAGGACAGACATGCCCGCAAGCTATGGAATGAGGCACAAGGCGGCCATGGGTCTCTCTGAACAGAGCGACGCAGACATTATCATCGTTTCCGAACAGAACGGCAAACTGCACATGGCTCGCGGCGGCAAATTCATTCCCCTGTCCAACATAAACCAACTGAAGCTGCTGCTGGCGGAGAAGGATAAAACGGAGGAGGAGCGCGATGAACGCCGCAAAGATTGAGAGCAAACTGGGATTCGACAGAATCCGCAGCGCCATAGCCTCCAAATGCGCCACAGACTACGCCCTTGAGCGCGTAGAGAAGGAAGCTGTTTCCACAGACCCGGCCGTAATCCGCAAACGCCTGGCCCTTACGGACGAAATGCGCCTGATCCTCATGTTCGAGGACAATTTCCCTACAGTAGGCTACATAGACGCAGTTGACTTTCTGGAAGCTCTGAAGAAACCCGGAGTGAGCATAGACGTGCTCTCCCTGGCAAAGCTGAAAACCCTCACAGACACCCTTAAGAGGCTCACATCCTTCTTTTCCAGCGTAAAGGACGGCATTTACCCCAACCTGAAGAAAATGGCATCCTCCGTGGTTTACTTCCCTGAAGTCCAGCGCAGGATTGAGACCATAATGGACCGCCACTCCAAAATCAAGGACTCTGCATCGGACAACCTTGCCGCCATCAGGCGCAGCATTCGCGAAAAAGAGCAGGGACTGTCGCGCAGGGCGGAAGCCATACTGCGCAGGGCACAGGAAGAAGGATTGTGCGACGACGATGCCGCGGTAACGCTGCGCGAGGGCCGGCTTCTGATTCCGGTAAGTACCGCCATGAAGAGAAAAATTCCCGGATTCGTGTTCGGGGAGTCCGCATCGGGCAAAACCTCTTTCATCCAGCCGGCGGAAGTAATGGAGCTGGAGAACGAGATAAACGAGCTGCACTACCGCGAAGAGAAGGAAATAGCGGCCATCCTGCGCGAATTCACCGAATTCCTGCGCCCGTACCTGCCGGAACTCCTGCAGGCTGCCGTGTATGTCGGGGAAACCGATTTTCTGATGTCCAAGGCCCAGATTGCACTGGATTACATCTGCGGCATGCCGATCATCTCTTCCGACGGCAGTCTGAACCTACGGAAGGCCCGCCATCCCCTGTTGGAGAA
>JAGAAU010000172.1 GCA_017615135.1 Bacteroidales bacterium
AGAGGAAATGGAGCCGCTTACCGTGCGCGAAAAGGTTGAGATTGCACGCCGCCACCATGCCCTTTCGATAGAGGCGAATGGCCAGCCCAGGGGTATTTATGAGATGCGCCGCCACCTGTCCTGCTACTTCAAGGGGCTGCCGGATTTCAAAGAAACCAGAATCCGTATGGTTACAACCCTGGATGCGGATGAATTGTACGGAATTCTTGACTATATTTGCGAACGATATGATTGATTACATCCTGCTTTTCCCATATTGGCTCGCGCTGAAGATCAGAGACGCCCGTTACAAGCGCAATAAGGACAAGGCAGTCCGCACCGAGGTTCCCTCCGTCTGCGTAGGAAACATAACGGTGGGCGGAACAGGCAAGACTCCCCATGTAGAGATGATACTCCGCTTGCTGCTGGGCAGCGACGAATGGGGTCTGAAGAACATCGCCGTGGTATCCCGCGGTTATAAGCGCCGGACAAAGGGCTGGTACGAAGTGCTGATGGACGACAGTTCTTTCCAGGGAGGAGACGAGCCGCTTCAGATAAAGAAAAAATTCCCCATCGCAAGGGTTGTGGCAGACGAGGACCGGGTGGAGGCCTGCGAGCGCCTCTGCCATCCGACAGATTCGTCCGAACTTCCGGCGGATTATATAGTGCTGGACGATGCCTTCCAGTACCGCCGGCTGGAGGCCGACCTGAAGATAGTCCTCATAGACTACAATCATCCGGTTCTGACCGATATGCTGCTGCCCCTGGGGCGCCTGCGCGACCTGCGCGAGCGCGTCCGCGACGCAGATATAATAATAGTGAGCAAGTCTCCGGCAGGTATGGAGGACATTGAAAAGGAGGAGTTTGTGACCGAAATGGTGGGGCTTAAGGACTACGACCCTGCTGCCTGCACTGCAATGACACCGGCCGGGGAGCGCAAATCCGTATATTTCACCCGAATTGAGTATGGCCAGTGCGTGCCGGTGTTCTCGGTGTCAAACCCCAGGTACATCTACTCCAAGAAACTTGTCCTGTTCACCGGGATTGCCCGGAACATAGACCTGCGCAACCATATGTCCGACAATTACTCGATTATCCGCTGTTTCACCTTCCGGGACCATCACGTGTTCAGCAGGTCGGACCTCCGCAGGATTCTGTCGGTCATCAAACATCACCCTACGGCGGCTCTCATCACCACCGAAAAAGACGCCCAGAGAATCCTGGACTGCAAGGCGGTGCCTGAGGCGCTGAAAGAGAGAATGTTCTACATCCCCGTGTCGGCGGTTTTCACCAATCGCGGGGAAGAAGAGAATTTCAAGGACAGGATTTTTAGACCGTAAGGATTTCTTTCTCCTTGGCGGCTACCAGTTCATCGACCTTGGCGATGTACTTGTCGGTTATTTTCTGAACTTCTTCTTCGGCTTCCTTTTCCGTATCTTCGGAAAGTCCGTCGTTCTTCTGGGCTTTGCGGAGGAGGTCCACTGCATCCCTGCGGTTGTTGCGCACTGCTATCTTGGTGTTCTCTCCCGAAGCTTTCGCCTTTTTGATAAGTTCCTTCCTGCGCTCTTCCGTGAGGGCGGGAACGGTGCAGCGGATGATTTCTCCGTTGTTCTGTGGGGTAAGCCCGATGTTGGCATCCATAATAGCCTTTTCTATGGCTCCGATGAGGCTTTTTTCCCACGGCTGGATGGCCAGTGTCTTGGCGTCTGGAGTAGTTATTGAAGAAATCTGCTGCAGGGGAGTGGGTGTGCCGTAATAATTCACGAACACATTCTTGAAAATATTGGGGTTGGCTTTGCCTACGCGGTAAGATTTGAGATCTTCCTCGAGGAAAGCAACGGCATCGCTCATCTTGGAGCCGGTGCCATCGAGAATGGTTTTGGCCTGTTCTGTCAACATATTATGCGTGTACTATTGTTCCTGTGTCTTTACCCTCCAGAACCTCTTCCAGGGCTCCTTCGGCATTTATGTCGAAAACTACGATGGGTACCGGCCCCTGCTCGCAGAGGGCGAAGGCAGTGCGGTCCATCACTCCCAGGCGCTCGTCAAGAGCCCGCTGGAAACTCAGTTCCCTGTATTTTACCGCAGTGGGATCCTTCTCCGGATCTGCGCTGTATACGCCGTCTACCCTGGTGCCCTTCAGAAGGGCCTCTGCATTCAGTTCGAGGGCTCTGAGGGCCGCTCCTGAATCGGTGGAGAAATAGGGATTGCCGGTGCCTCCGGAAATAAGGGCGACACCCCCGCGCTCCAGCAGTTTCTGCGCCTCCTCCCGGCCGTAGTAGCGAGCTATCGGCTCCATGGGGATGGCTGTGAAAACTTCGGCCTCTACTCCCTCGGAGCGGATTGCCCCGGCGAGTGCGAGAGAATTGATTACTGTGGCGAGCATGCCCATGCGGTCCCCGGTAACACGGTCGAAGCCTTTCCCGACTCCCTGCAGCCCCCTGAAAATGTTGCCGCCGCCGTTTACTATGGCAATCTGGTAACCTTTCTTTACAGCAGATGCTATCATGGCTGCGAATCTAGCGAGGCTTTTCTCGTCTATTCCCTTTCCGGCGGGGCCTCCAAGGCTTTCTCCGCTAAGTTTCAGCAAAACTCTTTTATACATTGCACCAGTGTCTGATTTTTGGGTGAAGACAAAATTACCGGAAAATTATGAAACTTGCAAGAAACGGCGTATATTTGCCAATCCAAAACCACTTAAACGATGTTTATATTCAATTCATCCATCGGAAAGAAGTTCGTCCAGGCGGTGAGCGGTGCTTTCCTTATCATTTTCCTCCTCCTGCACGGTACAATCAATTTCTTTTCCGTCATAGATTCCTTCATGGGTACTTACGGGTCTGTCCAGAACGATGAGGCTCTCTTCTCCGAAGGAGACGGTCTGTTCAAACTCGGCTGCGACTTCATGTCCACTCCCGTGATAGACATTATGGTTCCCATCCTGGCACTCGGCCTTCTGGTGCACGTGCTTTACGGCTGCTTCCTTACCTGGCAGAACCTCCGCGCACGCGGCGGTGTAAAGAGGTATGAGGTTTCCAGCCGCGCCGCTGCAGATTCCTGGTCTGCAAGGAACATGTTCGTGCTAGGAATCATCATCTGCGGTTTTGTAGGCTTCCATCTCTTCCATTTCTGGGCAAAGATGCAGCTGCCGGAGATGTTTGGAATCGGCAATTTCGAGAACAATCCCTACCTGCTGCTTAACCTGACTTTCAAGCCCTGGTGGATGGTTGCCCTCTATCTTGTCTGGTTCTGCGCAATCTGGTTCCATCTTAACCACGGATTCTGGAGCATGCTGCAGACCGTAGGCTGGAACGGAAGCGTCTGGTTCAAGAGGATAAAGGTGATTTCCGTGATTGTTTCGACCATTATCGTCCTGCTCTTCATTGCAACTGCGATAAACGCTTTCGTACAGGCAAATTTCCTTGCTGCCTGAGAAAGTCGGCCAGCGTTTGGTTATAACCAAAAAAATTTCTACCTTTGCGGCCCCTATGTTTTGTAGGGATCGCAATTTTTTTGTATTAACTAATTAAAGATCAAGACAGTGGACACACAAAGCTACAAAACTGTATCTCTCAACAAGGGAACAGTAGACAAGAAGTGGGTGGTCATTGACGCTACAGATCTCGCTCTTGGTCGTCTTGCGGCAAGGGTTGCTCTCGTCCTCAGGGGCAAGAACAAGCCCGGCTTCACTCCTCACGTAGACTGCGGAGACAATGTAATCGTAGTCAATGCAGAGAAGGTAGCCCTCAGCGGCAAGAAGATGACCGACCGGGTGTACACCAGGTATACCGGATACCCCGGCGGACAGAGGTTCACCACTCCCAAGGAGATTCTCGCGAAGAGACCCACCGAACTTGTAAGGAGAGCTGTTAAGGGTATGCTCCCCAAGACCCGCCTTGGCAGTGCAATCCTCGGCAACCTGTTCATCTATGCAGGCCCCGAGCATCCGCACCAGGCTCAGAACCCTAAAGAAATCAAGTTAAACGAAATCTAAGAAGAGTAAATGGAACAGACAAACGCCCTTGGAAGACGCAAGGCAGCTGTTGCCCGTGTTTATCTCTCCGCCGGAAAAGGCAACATCACCATTAACGACAGGCCTCTCGATGAGTATTTTGCCCTCGAGTCCCTCCGTTATATCGTGAACCAGCCTTTCGAGGTTGCCGGTGCAGCCGGCCAGTTCGATGTTAAAGTCACCGTTGTAGGTGGCGGTATCAAAGGACAGGCTGAGGCTATCAGGCTCGGTATCTCCCGTGCACTTTGCGAGATAGACGCTGAGGCTTGGCGTCCCGCGCTCAAGGCCGCCGGTTTCCTCACCCGCGATGCCCGCGAGGTAGAGCGCAAGAAACCTGGTCAGCCCGGTGCACGCAGACGCTTCCAGTTCAGCAAGCGTTAGTATTAGCTGCATTTGCGGCACGGCAGTGGTAATAATAAATCGCCCCTTTGCGGCGGTTCCACTGACGCGGAAAAGGTCAGAGACTGACAAACTTTGATGCCACTACCCTGGCCTTGAAGAAAAGAGACCGGAAAGGGCGCAGGCCCGCCGGAAAATGATTAACAAATCAGAGAACAAAAAAATGTCAAGAACAAATTTCCAAGAATTGCTTGATGCAGGTGTACACTTCGGACATCTGGCAAGAAAGTGGAACCCCAAGATGGCTCCCTATATCTTCGACCAGAAGAACGGAATACACGTTATAGACCTGCACAAGACCATCGTCAAGATTGACGAGGCGGCCGAGGAGATGAAGATGCTCGCAAAGTCGGGCCGCAAGATCCTCTTCGTCGCCACAAAGAAACAGGCGAAGGATGTTGTCTCGGAGAAGGCTGCGGCAGTTAACATGCCGTCCGTAACCGAGAGGTGGGCAGGTGGTATGCTTACCAACTTCCCTACTATCCGCAAGGCCATCAAGAAGATGAGCACCATAGATAAGATGAAGGAAGACGGCACCTACGAGAAGCTCGCAAAGCGCGAGAGGCTGCAGGTAGACCGCCAGAGGGCAAAGCTGGAGAAGAACCTTGGTTCTATCCGCGATATGTCCCGCCTCCCTTCAGCACTGTTCGTGGTGGACATTCAGAAGGAAGCCAACGCAGTAAAAGAAGCGAATCGTCTTAACATTCCGGTTTTCGCTATGGTTGATACTTGTTGCGATCCTACACCGATTGATTATGTGATTCCGGCAAACGACGACGCTACGAAGTCTATCGAATGCGTAGTGGACGCTCTCTGCAAAGCTATCCAGGAAGGTCTTGAAGAGCGCAAGCTCGAGAAGGACAAGGAAGTAGTGGCCGAGGAAGAGGTTGAAAACGAACCCAAGGTTGCCACCAAGAAGCTCCGTTCCCGCAAGACTGCGGTCAAGGCTGAGGCCGAAGCTGAGGCTCCTGCTGAGGAAGCAGCTCCTGCAGAGGCTCCCGTTGAGGAGACTCCCGCCGAGTAATTGTTCCGTTTATAATTAAATAGAAAGTTTTATGGCTATTACAGCAGCAGATGTAATGAAACTGCGGAAGATGACCTCCGCCGGAATGATGGATTGCAAGAAGGCCCTTGAAGAGGCCAACGGCGATTTCGAGAAGGCTATAGGCATTATCCGTGAGAAAGGCAAGCTGGTTGCAGCCAAGAGGGCTGACCGCGAGACTTCCGAAGGTGCGGTGAAGGCACGTATCCAGGGTAACAAGGGAATCCTTGTCTGCCTTGGTTGCGAGACAGACTTCGTTAGCCGCAACTCCGATTTCCAGGCTCTCGCCGAGGCTATCGCAGATGTGGCCATCGCCAACTGTCCCGCAGATCTCGAAGCTCTGAAGGCTTGCAAGATGGCTGACGGTTACACCGTTGAGGAAGCCGTCGAGGCCCAGACCGGCAAAACCGGTGAGAAGCACGTCCTCGTAGGTTATGCTCTCGTAGAGGCTCCCTTCGTAGTCGAGTACATCCACAAGATCAATGGAAAACTCGGTGCACTGGTAGGCTTCAATAAGGAAGTTCCCACCGAACTCGCAAAGGGTGTCGTGATGCAGGTTGCATCCATGAACCCCGTCTCCCTCTCCAAGGAAGACTGCCCTCAGGCCACCATCGACAACGAACTGGCGGTTGCAGTGCAGAAAACCCGCGAGGAGCTCGTGCAGAAGGCAGTCGACGCCGCCCTCAAGAAGGTCGGTATCAATCCTGCCCACGTAGACAGCGAGGATCATATCGAGTCCAACACCTCCAAGGGATGGATTACTCCCGAACAGGCCGCCCAGGCCCGCGAGATCATCAAGACCGTGGGTGCAGAGAAGGCAGCCAGCCTGAACGAGCAGATGATTCAGAACATCGCCGCAGGCCGTCTCCAGAAGTTCTTCAAGGAGCAGACCCTTCTCGAGCAGGACTATCAGATGTCCGACGAGAAGATGACTGTTGCCCAGGCTATCGCCGCCGTCGACAAAGACGCAAAGGTAACCGTCTTCAAGCGCTTCTCTCTGAACGACTAAGGCTTGCATTTCATTCAAAGAGCCGGCATCATCGATGTCGGCTCTTTTTTGTATATTTGCGGTAATGAATCTGAAGGCGCTGGCGAAAGATACGGCTATTTACGGCCTGAGCAGCATAGTGGGAAGGTTTCTTAACTACCTTCTGGTGCCGCTGTATACCACGATGATACCTGCGTCGTGCGGCGGTTACGGTACGGTTACGAACCTATATGCCTATACCGCTCTGCTTCTGGCAATCCTGACCTTTGGTATGGAGACCACCCTTTTCCGCTTTTCCGGCAAGGAAGGGGAGGACCCGGACAGGGTTTACGGCACAACGCTGAAGATGGTAGGTGCGGTGGCGCTGTTTTTTGCCGTCTCCGTGCTGGTTCTGCTTAAACCGATTGCCGGGGCCCTGGGTTATTCAGCGCATCCCTGGTATGTGGGCTGCATGGCGTTGATAGTGTCTATGGATGCCTTTCAGGCCATTATGTTCAGCCGGTTGCGGCAGCAGCGGAAGGCAATGAAGTTCATGCTCTGCAAATTTGCCTTCATCATTCCGAACATCCTGCTGAACCTTTTCGTGTTTCTGGTGCTTTCGCGCCATTATCAGCTGCCGGACGGCGGAGTTGGATTCATTTTCCTTGTAAATCTTGCGTGTACGGCGTCTGTGTTCCTCTGGTTTATTCCCGAGCTCAAGGGTTTGGGCTATGGTTTCGACAAAGACCTGGCCCGCCGCATGCTCCGTTATACCTGGCCGCTGCTTTTGCTGTCGCTGGTGGGCATACTCAATCAGGTGGCGGACAAGATTCTTTATCCCTGGCTGGTGCCTGGCCCCGAGGGGAAGGTGCAGCTTGGAATTTATGGTGCCTGTGTGAAGATTGCGATGATTCTTTCCCTGCTCACCCAGGCCTTCCGTTATGCCTACGAGCCTATAGTGTTCGGGGAGTCCCGCAGCAAGGACAGTCCGGCCACCCTCTCGGACGGAATGAAGTACTTTATCATTTTCAGTCTTCTGGCATTCCTGGCGGTAATGTTTTATCTGCCTCTGCTTAAATACTTTGTGGGTGCAACCTACTGGGAAGGCATGAAGGTGGTGCCGGTGGTGATGGCGGCTGAAATCTGCATGGGCATCTATTTCAACCTGTCATTCTGGTACAAACTCTCGGACAAAACCGTCTGGGGCGCTATTCTCAGCGGCATCGGAGCGATGGTAATGATAGGCCTGAATGTGCTGCTGGTTCCTCGGATGGGATATATGGGCTGTGCATGGGCCGGACTTGCCGGATACGGCAGCGCGATGCTGCTCAGTTATTTTATCGGCAGCAGGAAATATCCTGTAAAGTACGATTTGCGCAGCGCCCTCTTTTTTACGCTTCTGGCCCTTGCGCTTCTGGCCGCGTCGCACGTTTTTAGCCTTGCGGGGATGGGGACCGTAGCGCTTATGGCGGCAGACACCTTGCTGCTGGGCATATATGTGCTTTTCGTGCTGAAGAGCCTTAGAAAACAAAAATCAACCGTTATTTGAATATGAGAAAATTCATCCCGGCCATCATGGCTGCCGCCGCTACAGTTGCGGCTGTCTCCTGCGGAAATTCCGCCAACAGAAAAGTTCAGGACCAGATAGATGAGGTTCCCGTCGAGGATATAACCCCCGTGCCGGAACTGGAGGCTTCCGACGAGCCAATCTTCGATATAGTCACCAACCTCGGCACTATCCGGGTGAAGTTGTTCAGCAACACTCCCAAGCACCGCGATAACTTCGTGAAACTGGTGCGCAACAATTTCTACAAGGGAATACTCTTCCACAGGGTCATAGACGGATTCATGATTCAGACAGGAGATCCGTACACCAAAGAACCTTCGAAGCGTCAGCTTTACGGCACAGGCGGCCCCGGGTACAATATCCCTGCGGAGATAATGCCTGAGAACAAGCATAAGAAGGGCGCCCTGGCAGCAGCGCGCAGGGGAGACGCCGCCAATCCGCTGAGGGAATCTTCCGGTTCCCAGTTCTACATCGTTCAGAACCCGGTGGCTTGTGCGCAGCTCGACGGCAGCTATACCGTATTCGGTGAAACACTGTCCGGCTTCGATGTGATTGATAAGATTGCAAAGGTAGAGACCGATATGCGCGACTGCCCGCTCAACGATGTGAGGATTATTAAGATTGTTCCCGTTACCGATTAATTTTGGCACGGTACTTGATATTTCACCTTTCGAATAGTTTTTTCATAGGTTAAATTTTAGGTTAGAATTGCAAGCCGCCTGCGTCGTGAGATGCGGGCGGTAGTGTGAAATAAGTATGGATTGTATTGATGTAGTTCTGCCTTGGGTAGACGGGAGTGATAGCCGGCTGGCGGCCCTCAGGGCTGAATATGCCGAAGGGAATGCGCTTACCAACGACGAAGTTGGGGGAGAGACCAGGTATGCCTCGATAGGGGAGATAAAGTACTGTGTGGCCTCTGTTTTCCGCTTTGCTCCCTTTGTCCGCAAAGTCTTCATCGTAACAGACGGTCAGGATCCGGGATTGCGTCCTATGCTTGAGGAGCATTTTCCGGAAAGGGTAGACGACGTGGTTATCGTAGACCATAAGGTGATTTTCCGCGGGCGGGAGGAGTTTCTCCCCACTTTCAATTCAAATTCCATAGATACCCTGATCTGGAATATTCCGGAATTGTCGGAGCGATTTGTATATCTGAATGACGATTATATGCTAATTGCTCCTGTCTGTCCGTCTGATTTTTTCAGAGGAGACAAGGTGGTGTGCTACGGCGAGTGGTTCCCTGCCTGGTGGGAGAGGATTTTGCGTAGCCTTCGTCCCGGCCACGTAGGATTCAAGGTATCAATGTTGCGTGCTCTGGAATTGTCCGGTGGCGGCAGGCGTTTTGTAAATCTGGGGCATGCTCCCTGCCCCATGTTCAAGAGCTGGCATGAAGATTGGGCCCGCCTGAATCCGGAAAAGGTCTGTCATAATCTTAGGTATAAGTTCAGGCACCGTGATCAGTACGAGGCGCAGGAGATGTT
Organism: Bacteroidales bacterium; assembly: GCA_017615135.1. Lineage (GTDB taxonomy): Bacteria > Bacteroidota > Bacteroidia > Bacteroidales > UBA932 > Cryptobacteroides. The sequence continues at coordinate 9,445 of JAGAAU010000172.1, forward strand.
TTACCTTGAGGCGGCCCGCAGGGATAAACTCTGCCTTATAGACGACCGCAAGGCGGCATTTTATTTCAAACGGAGAAATACCGGAAACTATGTCTCTGATAAACTCCGTGCTTTCGACGCCGTCAAGACCAGAAAATTCGTCTGCTTCAATTCTTTGAATCAGTGTACTCCAGACGAGATATCGCAGGTGCTTTCCTGGCTGGATAAACGGATATTTGGATAAACGAAAAAACGCACAAACCCCGCAAATGCGAAATTCGTGCGTAAAGTGGAGATAAGGAGATTCGAACTCCTGACCCCATGCTTGCAAAGCATGTGCTCTACCAGCTGAGCTATACCCCCAAAACGAAAATAAACTTTAAGAAAATTTTCGTAGGCCCG
>JAGAAU010000173.1 GCA_017615135.1 Bacteroidales bacterium
GGGACCGCACAGCGACATCAGCAACAGATAAAGGTCTCTTGTAGACTCGCATGAGCGCTCCAGGCGCTTCTCCGCTTCCTTGAGGGAAAGGTCGGAATTCTCTGAAAATGCGTAAATTATCTTAAAAATTTTGATGCGCAGGATACGTCTGTTGAGCATGAGTGCAAAAATTTTCACAAAGATAACAAGGAATTCACAAAAAATTATATTTTTGCACTGTTAACTTACTTTTTATGTACAGGGACGATTACGATTCCGCGTCATGGCAGGACAAAAATGCCGACGATGTTTATTCCAAGCCTGTCAGGGCGGGGAAGAGGACCTATTTCTTCGATGTGAAGAGCACCAGGGGTAACAACGACTTTTACCTTACCATTACGGAAAGCAAAAGGCGCAGCAACCCGGATGGCAGTTTCACCTACGACAAACACAAGATTTTCCTTTACAAGGAAGATTTTGAAAAGTTCGCCGAAGGTTTGGCTGATGCTGTGAAGTACATCAAGGACACTTGTTTCAACGGGGAAATCCCCAAAAGAGAATCATCAGAAGACGAAGCATCTTCCGTTCAATTTGAGGAGTTGTAGGTAGTGGCGATATTGCTGAAGAATATTTCTATCGCGGATTCCGATAAGGATATGCTGATAGAAGGCGGTTTCATAAAGAAAATCGAACCCGCCGGTTCTTGTGTGTCCTGGGATCTCGCAGGTGATTTGGAATCAGTGGATTGCTCCGGAAAAGTGGCGATTCCCGGTTTCGTGAACATGCATTGCCACGCCGCCATGGCTTTAATGCGCGGGGTGGGCGAAGACATAAAATTTTCCGAGTGGCTGGATAAAATATGGAAGCTGGAAAGCCACATAGACGCCGAATTCGTTTACCGCAGCGCCAGGGTGGCCTGCCTTGAAATGATCAAGTCCGGCACTTCCACTTTCAACGACCAGTACTGGCATTTCCGCTCCACCATGCAGGCGGCAAAGGAACTTGGCATCAGGCCTGCCCTTGGCTACGATATCATGGACAGGGGCGACAAGGCCGAGGCCGAGAAGGAAAAAGAGCAGTGTGCGGCTCTCTATGAGCAGTACAAGGATTTTCCCACCTACGTTCTGTCCTTCCATGCGATTTACAGCGTGAGCGAGGAGATGATGCTCTGGGCGGCCGATTTTGCGCGCAAGCATAACCTGAGGCTGCACATCCATCTGAGCGAAACCCGCGGGGAAGTGGAGAACTGCAAGGCCCGGCACGGGGGGCTGACTCCGGTGGAGTATCTCCAGGAGCTTGGAATCCTGGGCCCCAACCTGATTGCCGCCCATACCCTCTGGCTCACAGAGCACGATATTGAACTTCTGGGTACCAACCGGGTAAACTGCGTTCATAACATAAACTCCAACGCCAAAATCTGTTCCGGCTACCGTTTCCTCTTCAATGAGCTGAAGGCCGCCGGGGCCAATCTCTGTCTGGGCACAGATGGCTGCGCTTCATCCAACAACCTGGACATGATGGAGGCGATGAAGACTGCATCCCTGTTCCAGAAGGCCTGGAGGGACGATCCGGCCGCTCTGCCGTTGGATGAGGTGCTGGCGATGGCAGGCCCCAACGGAGCGAAGGCCCTTGGGCTGAATACCGGCCGGCTGGAGGAGGGCGCGATTGCCGACATTGCGATTGTAGATACCGGAAACTCGTATTTCCTGTCTCCGGCGCCGTTCAAGGCCAATCTCATCCATTCCGCACATTCAGACTGCATAGACTCGCTTATATGCAACGGACGCTTTGTAATGCGTCACCGTGAGGTTCCTGGAGAGGAGGAAATACTTTCCGAGGCCAGACAAGAATTGAAAAAACTGATAATTTAATACACTGAAACATGGCAGATACCAGAATCGAAAGAATACATGCTGCGGCAGACTTTATTAGTAAGAGAATAGGCGGCGCAGAACCGCTTGTAGGTATAGTGCTCGGCAGTGGTCTGGGCGTGCTTGCAGAGCAGATAGATAATAAGATTGTCCTGCCTTATCGCGATGTTCCCGGGTTCCCGGCCTCTACCGCCATCGGACATAAGGGCAACTTTATATTCGGTACCATCAGCGGCAAACCCGTCATTGCAATGCAGGGCCGCTTCCATTACTACGAAGGTTATACAATGGAACTGGTTACCATCGGTATTCGTGTGATGAAGGTGCTCGGCATCAAATATCTCTTTGTATCCAACGCTTCCGGCGGCTGCAATCCTGCATATCGGGTGGGAGACCTTGTGATTATCACAGACCACATCAACATGCTCATTAATCCCCTGATAGGCCCCAATATGGATGAATTCGGCCCGCGGTTCCCGGATATGACCTGCGCGTACGACCATCAGCTCATCGCCCTGGCGGAAAAGGTGTCGGCGGAATTGGGGATAGTGCCCAGGAGGGGAATTTACTGCGCAGGCAGCGGTCCTTCCTATGAGACTCCCGCAGAGGTCCGTTTCTACCATGCCGTTGGTGCAGACCTAGTGGGTATGTCTACCATTCCCGAGGTGATAGTTGCCCGCCACTGCGGTCTTCCTGTCTTTGGGATGTCGGTGGTTACCAATGTCTCCAACATGACCACGGAGAGCAAGGTTCTGAACGATGGCGACGATGTGGTGAGGGCTGCAGATGCGGCCGCCGCCGGGATGTCCGCTATCTTCAGGAAAATGATTGAGAATCTGTAATGCGGTTCAAGGCGGTTCTGGCTGCGGCTTTGGCCCTTTTAAGCGCCTGCTCTTCCGGGTCGTTAC
>JAGAAU010000174.1 GCA_017615135.1 Bacteroidales bacterium
ATTGCCCAGGCTGCGGAAGAATTGTGCAAGGACAGGCCGCAGAGTCCTCTGAGCAATTTCACGGTGGATGCCGTGATGTACAAGACCGCGCTGGTTACCGGGAAGAAGATAGATATGGCCCTCACCAACTTCGGTGGCATACGGGTGGATTCCTTTGCCGAGGGAGTGATTATGCTGGACGATGTGGAATCTGCTTTTCCCTTCAATAATTATCTCTGCTACATTGCTCTGAAAGGCAGCGATTTGCGTGAGATGCTGGAGTCCATCGTAGCAAAGGGCATTCAGCCTGTTGCCGGCGTAAAACTTGTAATCGAGGGGTCGAAGCTTGTCAGCGTTGAGGTCGGCGGACAGCCCCTGGACGACGAGCGCGTCTATGGTCTTGCTACGGTAGATTTCCTGCTGGACGGCGGTGATGACATTTATGCCGCCCGCAATGCCATCGAACTTATCCAGTCCGACGTGGTAATAAAGGAAGCTATCCTTTCTTATCTGGACAAACTTACTGTGGGCGGTACGGTTCCGCTTTCTTATCCTATAGATGACAGAGTGATTATCAAGGAGATATGAAAACTTCTAAGACAATGATTCTGGCGGTTGCAGCGCTGCTTGCGTGCGCCTGCACCCCGAGGTTTGTGATTGTTCACACAAACGATACCCACAGTCATCTGGACCCTGTGCGTACCGGTTCAAGGGCCGGCAGGGGCGGAATTATCGAGCGCGCCGCCATAGTAGACAGCATCCGTAAGGCGGAAGGCGAGAGCCGTGTGCTTCTCCTGCATGCCGGAGACTGGAATCAGGGAACGACTTACTATACCGAGCTTGGCGGCCGGATGGAGGTAAATGTGGTGAATGCCATGCGCTACGACTGCATCGCCCTCGGCAACCATGAGTTCGACAACGGCATAGAGGATCTCACTGAACGGGTGCGCGATGTGGAGTGTCCGATAGTCTGTGCCAATCTGGACCTGTCTTCCTTCGAACTCGGCAATTATGTCAAACCCTACGCCATCCTGGAAAAGGGCGGAGTGAAGATAGGAATTATCGGTCTCATCTGCGACCTTACATCGGTGGTGAGCAAAATGTCCTCTTCACGTGTGCCCCAGGAGGAGCCTGCCGGCGTTTTGAACCGATATGCGGAAAAACTCCGCTCTGAAGAGGGCTGCGGTTATATCATCGCCCTTACCCACGTGGGATTCGATGAAGACCTCAGGATTGCCGCCGAAAGCAGGGGAGTGGACCTCTTCGTAGGCGGGCATTCGCACACTGTCATAGACGATATCCGCTACGTGAAGAACCTCGACGGCAAAAAGGTCGGAGTGGTTACCGACGGTGAATGGGGCCTGGAACTCGCTGAGCTGAAGGTTTATTAGAGAATATTCATAGACTGCTCGCGGATTTTCTCGAGCTCGTCTTTCATACGGACCACGCATTTCTGGATGGATGCGTGGTTCGCTTTGCTTCCGGTGGTGTTGATTTCCCGTCCTATCTCCTGGATAATGAACCCCAGTTTCTTGCCGGGACAGGGGTCGGATTCTATGGTTTCCAGGAAGTAGTTGCAGTTCTGGCGCAGGCGCACCTTCTCTTCGCTGATGTCCAGTTTTTCCAGGTAGTAAACCATTTCCTGCTCCAGCCGTCCTTCGTCCGGTTTCAGTTGCAGTTCTTCCAGGTTGCGGAGTATGCGTTCACGGACGTTCCCTATTCGCTCTGCCTCGAAGCCCTCTACTTCGTTTTCTGTCTCCAGTATCGTCTGGATGCGCTTGCAGACGTCTGCGCAGAGGATTTTACCCTCGGCCTTGCGGTAGGTTTCCACTGCGTCCAGGCAGTTCTTGAGAGCTGTTTCTATGAGAGGCCAGTCTTCCTCCGTAATCAGCTGGGATTGTCTGGAACCCGGGAAGAGGTCCGGCTGGCGTACCGTTGCTTCGAATGCCGTACTGCGTGCGTTTTCCACTCCCAGTTCTTCTCCCAGGGCTGCCAGTTGGTTGAAACAGGCAATCGCAAGGTTGCGGTCCAGTTTCTTTTCGCAGGCGTCCGGGGCGGTCTCGAAGGACGCCGACAGGTCTATCGTTCCCCGCTGCAGCCTTTCTGCAATCTGCTGCCGCACAGTGAGTTCTTTCTCCTTTGGAATCAGGGAGGTCTTTATGTTGATTTCGCAGCCTTTTGCATTCAGGGTGCGTATTTCCAGAGTCAGAGTGCCGTTCTTCAGCGCCGCTTCCGCCCGGCCATATCCAGTCATTGATTGTACCATACCACAAATTTAATCGCATTAGCTCAATTTAGCAATAGTCCGCCGTTTTGTGCAGAGCAACCCTGCGACATCTGCCGCGAAACATCGGGCTAATGCGTCATCTGCCGCAGGTTACTCTGCACCAAATATTCAAGAATTTTTCTAAATTTGCCGGGATTGGTTAATTAGAAGTAAAATGGAAGAAGAAAGGAAACTGAATTTTCTGGAGGAAATTATCGAGGACGACCTTAAATACGGCCGCGTGAAATCTATTCTGACGCGTTTTCCGCCGGAGCCCAACGGATATCTGCATCTTGGCCATGCCAAGAGTCTCTGTATCAACTTCGGGCTGGCTCAGAAGTATGGCGGAAAGACCAATCTGCGTTACGACGATACCAATCCTGTGAAGGAAGACACGGAGTATGTAGATTCCATCAAGGAAGACATACGCTGGATGGGTTTCCAGTGGGATAAGGAACTCTATGCTTCTGATTACTTCGACCAGCTTTACGAGTGGGCCGAGCAGCTTATCCAGAGGGGGCTGGCCTATGTGGACGACCAGACACAGGAGGAAATTTCCAAAGGTCGCGGCACTGTAGACAAGCCCGGTACGCCCAGCCCGTGGAGAGACCGCAGCGTTGAAGAGAACCTGCGCCTGTTCCGGGAAATGCGCGACGGCAAATATACAGACGGCGAGAAGGTGCTCCGCGCGAAGATAGATATGGCACATCCCAATATGATGTTCCGCGATCCGCTGCTCTATCGCATCAAACACGCATCCCACCATCGTACCGGCGACAAATGGTGCATCTACCCCATGTATGATTTTACCCACGGCCAGTGCGATTCCATCGAGCATATTACCCATTCTATATGTACCCTCGAGTTCGACGTTCACCGTCCTCTGTACGACTGGTTCATCCAGACCCTGGGGATTTTCCCCTCGCATCAGTACGAGTTCGCCCGCCTGAACCTTACATACACCCTGATGAGCAAACGCAAGCTGCTGGAACTGGTGCAGAAGGGCATAGTATCCGGTTGGGACGATCCCCGCATGCCCACGCTCTGCGGTGTGAGGCGCAGGGGTTATACGCCTGAGGCGCTCAAGGAGTTCTGCGACCGCATCGGGGTGAGCAAGCGCGACCAGCTGATGGATATCCAGCTGCTGGAGTGGTGCGTGCGTCAGGACCTCAATGCCCGTTCGAACCGTTATATGGTGGTTCAGGACCCTGTTAAACTCACAATAGTCAATTATCCCGAGGGACAGGTGGAGTGGTTCGACTGTCCGCTGAATCCCGCCGATCCTGAGGGTGCTGCCCGCAAGGTTCCTTTCAGCCGCAACCTCTGGATAGAGAGGGCGGATTTCATGGAAGATGCTCCCAAGAAGTTCTTCCGCCTGAAGCCAGACGGAGAGGTTCGTCTGAAATATACCTATATCATTAAATGCGAGGAGGTTGTTAAGGACGCCGAAGGTAATGTCGTTGAGCTTAAGTGCACTTATGACCCTTCAACCAAACCGGGGGCCGGCGAGTGGCGCAGCGTTAAGGGAACCATCCACTGGGTTGAGGCCGGACACGCCAGGGAGGTTGAACTCCGTAACTACGACCGTCTCTTTACCCTTGCAGATATGTCGCAGGTGCCCGAAGACAGGGATTACAAGGATTTCCTGAATCCTGAGTCGCTGTCTGTGACCTCCGGCCTGGCCGAACCGGCCCTGCTTGAGGACAAGTCCGGAATTGCCGTTCAGTTCGAGCGCTGTGCGTACTACATCAAGGACAAGGACAGCACAGAAGAGAAGGCCGTGTTCAACCGCACAGCCACTCTGAAGGACTCTTATCGTCCGGAATAACTAAAGGATGTCCAGCATCTTGGCGCGTGCCAGCAGGCAGTCTCCGAAAACGGCGGCGTAGCGTCCAAGGTCTGAAGTGAGGATTTTGGTGTCGCTGCTCACTCTGTGCAGCGACATTTTGTTTACGGCGGTCTTGATGGGGAGCATCAGATAGTCCTTTCCTACGGTGAGGGTGCCGCCGATGACTATCATCCCGGGATTGAAAATGTTCAGGATGCCGGCAATGCCGCGCCCGAGGGTTTCTCCTATCTTTCCTATGCCTTCAATGGCAAGCACGTCTTCTTCCCTTATGGCCTGAAGTATTTCTTCCAGCTCTATTTCGCCTTTCTTTTCGAAGATGGCGGACAGGGAAGACTGGCGGCCTTCCCGCAGTTTCTCTTCCAGGTAGCGCCTGAGGGCGGATCCGGAAGCACCTGTTTCCAGACAGCCAACCTTGCCGCAACGGCAGATTATATCGTTGTCGAGCAGGGGAAAGTGGCCTATTTCGCCAGAGAAGCCGGATTTGCCGTAGTAGAGCTTCCCGTCCAGAATCATGCCCATCCCAAGCCCCCAGCTGAGGTTTATGAACACCATGTTCTTGTCTGCCGCCTTGCCCAGGTGCATGTATTCTCCGTAAGCCATGGCGCGCGAATCGTTCTCGATGCTTACCGGTACGTTAAGTTCCTTGCGGAAGAGGTCCAGCATGGGAATGTCGTCGGAGACGGAGTAGGTGAGGCTGTAGCCCTTTTCCGGGTTTACCCTGCCGGAGAGGCTGATTCCAACGGCGAAGACCTTTATCCAGGGGATGCCGGCGCCCACCACCTCGTCTATTGTACGGCGGCAGATGGTGCGGAAGGAATCAGCATTGGCTTCAAGCACGAAGGCGATGTCTTCTATGTGCTTGACTACCTGTCCCTTAAAGTCTGTTACTGCGATATGGAAATGCCTGCGGCCTACATCGATTCCGAGGAAGTATCCGGCATCTGGGTTGAGCCCGTATGAATTGGGGCGCCGGCCTCCGGAAGTGCCCACTTTGCCCTCGTCCTGAAGGATTCCGTCCGAGACAAGTTCCTCAACCAGTTTGGTTACGGTAGGGACGCTTATCCCCATTTCGCGGCTGTAATCGGCGATGCAGTAGCTCCCGTTTTCTATCGTGAGCCTGAGTATCTCTTTTTTGGTATTGGCGTTCTTGTCTGGCATTTGAATAACAAAAGTAACAGATTATTCTTATATTTGCAAAGATGAAAACAAAAATCACACTGAGCCTTATAGCGATTGCCGCCGTGCTGCTCATCTCCTGCATAATTTCCGTAATGGAGTACGGCAGGATGAGCTCCTATGTGTCCGGTCTGGTGGCAGACGATATAAGCAGCATCAATACCGCCCGGAAACTGGCGGCACTCACCAGCGAATACAATCTTCAGATACTGGAAGTGGTGGGGGACGAGCAGTCCGTGCAGGTTCCCGAATTCGACAACGATGTGTATATGAGTTATTGCGATTCCCTGCGTACATCGCTGGCTTCCAAGTCGATAGCTCCTCTTGCCGATTCTCTGCTCTATGCTTACTCCGCATATATGCTTACAACCCTCGAGCTGCATAGTGTGATGCTCTCGGACTTCATAGACAGCCGCGCCTGGTATTTCGACCGCCTGCAGCCCCGCTATGTGTATCTGAACAAAAAGATAGACGCCCTTACCGAGGCCATTCACCGGGACCTGCAGTCCAACTCCCAGGATTTCGACCAGGGCTTCTACCGCAGCATCATCCCTGGAATAGTTACAGTTGGTGTAGGTATCCTGCTGGTGCTTCTGCTGCTGTTCTTTATCA
>JAGAAU010000175.1 GCA_017615135.1 Bacteroidales bacterium
ACGATATGTCCGGAAATGTATTCGAATGGGTAAATGATTATTATGGCGGTACTTATGCGGTTCCGCAGGGGACAGACCCTACCGGACCGGCTATAGATTCGCAGAAGAGGCGTGTGCTTCTAGGGGGAGACTACCTGAGCGATTCCAAATACTGCCTTCTCTCTTATCGTTCTTATGCCAAACAGGCTACGGCGGGCTCTAACTATTGTTTCCGCCTTGCGCTATAAACTTTGAATTATGAAACGTATAGTAAATATCTTAGTTCTGGCTGCCGCGCTGGTTGTGGCGGTTGCCTGCTCTCAGGAGCGTAAATCCTTTACTTATGAGGCACCAGGAGCGGTAGAGGCCGCATTCCCCGTTCTTTCACTCGTGCCGGAAGACTCTCCGGCGGCTATCTGCCTGGACAGTCTTTCCAAGCTGGAGAGCGTATATTCCAAGTATCCGATGGATTCCCTGGACTGGGGCGCCTTTGCATCCTGCAAGGCTGTGCTCAGCTTCTTTTTCGAGAAGAAACTGTACCCCTGCCTGTATGTAGATTGCGGACGTCCGGTAGGCTCAGACGATCCAGAGCTGGCCGCGCTGCTTTCCCGTACTGTTGCTAAGAATCTGTATTTCAAGCCTCTGGAAAAAGACGGCAATACCGTGCTGTTCTTCACCCCTTCCGACGCTGCCATCCTGAATCTGGGATATGCCCTCGATTCCGGTAATTCCATCCTCGATGCCCCTCTCTTCAGACAGGCATTGGATCAGACTCCGGTAGGGAAGGGCGTGAGGATGTATTTCAGCAATCGCGATGCTATAAAGCTTCTTCCCAAGTTCTTCCTAGCTGCTCATATGGACAGGAGAACCTCTGCCGCCTTCCTTTCCGGAGCCGCCTCCTGGACGGTTCTTGCCAATGAAGACAAGTTGCTCTGGGATGTCGCCCCGCTCGCCGGAGACGACGACGCCCTCTTCGTGAATTTCTTCAGGAAGCAGCAGCCCGCCCTCAGCACTGTTTCTCCCATTGTGCCTAATGTTGCCGCCTTTGTGACAGACCTCCCTATTGCTTCCTGGCAGGAGAGGCGTATTGCCTATGAAAGCTGGCTGGAGGCTACTTCCAAACTGGCAAATTATAAGCGCCGTCTGGCTGAGGTTAAGGCTAAGACCGGCAAGGATCCCTATGCATGGGAAAAAATGTTGTCGCCGAAAGAAATAGTGTACATACATTTCTCGAGGTTCCGTGTGGTGGCAATCCGCCCGGGTGCCCGTTTCAACGAGCACGAAGTCGCTCGCAATCCCTACGACGGTTGTGTCAGGGCTCTCTTCGGCGGGGCCTTCGGTATGCCCGGCGAGTCGCATTATGCCTGCAAGGGCAAATGGATAATAATCGGCCCGGAGGAAGATGTGAAGGCATTTATGCGTCTGCCCGCCGGTAATATCCAACTTCCTTTCGATGGAAAGAAGGTGAATTGTGGTGTTTGGGCCAGGGGTCAGGCATCTCTCTGGGATGAATCCGGCCTCGTGCGTGCTCAGTTATCCCGCTAAAATATCCAATCGCAAGCATATATGATTGAGTTTCAGTCTGTAAACAAGCTTTTCGAGAGCAGTTTCAAAGAGAATTGGGAGAGGGATGCCCTTTCCAACTATCAGGGTGCCACGCTCAAGTATAAGGAAGTGGCGCGCAGGATTAAACTGCTGCACCTGAGCTTCGAGAAATGTGGTCTTCAGCGTGGAGACAAGGTTGCAATCTGCGCCCGCAACCAGGCTAACTGGGGTGTGTGCATAGTTGCCGCCTTTACTTACGGCGCCGTTCCCGTACCCATACTGCACGAGTTCAAGCCCGGGAATATCCACTATCTGGTTAACCACTCCGAGGCCAGGGTGCTATTTGTAGATGAGGTTATCTGGGAGGGCCTCTCTGAATCGGAGATGCCGGATTTGCAGGTAATCGTGCAGATTAACAACTTCAAGTTCATATATGCGCGCGATACTGCAATGCAGGACGTTCGCGACACGCTTACCCACGATTTTGAAACCCTGTACCCGGATGGTTTCGCCAAGGAAGACGTGTCTTATTACGAGGATAAGCCCGATGAACTTGCCCTTATAAACTATACATCCGGAACATCCGGTTTCTCCAAGGGGGTAATGCTGAGCTACCGTAACCTGTACACCAATATGAGGTTCGCGCATTATGACGCCGAGCCCCAGCTGGATTGCAATTCCAAACTGGTGGCCCTGCTGCCTTCCGCGCATATGTACGGAATGATGTTCGAGTTGCTCTTCCAGCTTACCATCGGCGCACACGTGCAGTTCCTTACCAGAGTACCCAGCCCGAAAGTGATACTCAAGGCCTTCTCTGAAATTCGTCCAGACCTTATCATAGCCGTTCCGCTTATCATCGAGAAGGTTTATAAATCTCAGATAAAACCCATCGTAGACCGTAATAAGTTCTACATGATGGTGCCGCTGCTGGACCAGTACGTGCTGCGAAAGATACGCAACGGCATGATCGAGGCCTTCGGCGGCAACTTCGAGGAGGTGATTCTGGGCGGTGCTGCCTTCAATCCGGAGGTGGAAAACTTCCTTCGCAGGATTCATTTCCCCTTCACCGTAGGTTACGGCATGACGGAGTGCGGCCCCATCATTACGTATGCAAAGTGGTGGGCTAACAAGAAGGGTTCCTGCGGCCAGCCTATAAACGGCTGTCAGGTGCGTATAGATTCCCCGAACCCGCAGAAAATCCCCGGTGAGGTGCAGGTGAAGGGCGACAACGTATTCATGGGCTACTATAAGGACAAAAAGGCCACCAAGGCTTCCTTTACCAACGACAATTGGTTCAAGACAGGCGATGTGGGCGTTATGGACAGCGAGAACTTCCTCTTCCTGCGCGGCCGCTCCAAGTGCATGATACTCGGCCCGTCCGGCCAGAACATCTATCCGGAAGAGCTGGAGGCAGTTGTGAACAATGTCAGCTATGTGGTGGATTCTCTCGTGATTGAAGACGGCGGTGCACTTACTGCCCTGGTATATCCGGACTATCATCAGGGAGAACTGGACGGCCTGAGCGGGGCGGATCTGGAAAAGCGTCTTACCGAATGGCTGCCCAAGATTAACGCCCAGCTTCCGTCTTATGCTCAGATACGCAAGATAGAATTTATGCCGGAAGATTTTGAGCGCACACCAAAGCGGAGCATCAAGCGTTATCTCTACACCAGACAATGAACAAATTCGACGACAAATATATGTGCATGGCATCCATCTGGGCGCAGAATTCCTATTGTAAGCGCCGTCAGGTGGGAGCCCTCATCGTGAAAGACCGGATGATTATCTCCGACGGATACAACGGTACTCCTTCGGGCTTCGAGAATGTGTGCGAAGACGAGAACGGAGTTACCAAACCTTATGTACTTCACGCAGAGGCCAATGCCATTTCCAAGGTGGCCAAGAGCGGGAACAGCAGCGAGGGAGCTACTCTGTACGTAACTGCCTCTCCCTGCATGGAGTGCTCCAAGCTTATAATCCAGGCCGGGATCAAGCGGGTGGTCTATAAGGACGAATACCGCATTACAGACGGGATAGACATCCTCAGGAGGGCAGGTATAGAAGTGGAACAGATAAAATAAGTTTATGAAAAAGTCTTCATGGGTCGCCGCTCTTCTGGGCGTAGTCTTCGGGTTTCTTTGTGCATTTCTGTGGGATGTCGCCTTCAAGGACAGGAAAGCCGGTGCGGAATCTCCCCAGTGGCAGAAACTAAATCTGGCCCTCAATGCGATAGAGAATGCATATGTAGATACGCTCAATCACCCCAAACTCACGGATGAGGCGATAGAAGCGGTGCTGAAGGCGCTGGATCCACATTCCGTCTATATGCTGCCGAAGGAGCTGGAGCAGGCCGATGGCGACCTTGCCGGAAACTTCGAGGGCATAGGCATACAGTTCAATGTTCCGAACGATACGGCTATAGTGATAGAGACCATAGCCGGAGGTCCTTCCGAGAAAATCGGCATGCTGGCCGGCGACCGTCTGCTCCGGGTAGACGGCAGGAACATTGCGGGCGTCAAGTGCCCCCAGGACAGCATGGTGCGGCTTATGCGCGGGCTTGCAGGCACGAAGGTGCTGGTGGAGGTCAAGCGCGGCCGCGAAGAAATTCCCTTCGAGATTACACGCGCAAAAATTCCAGTCAATTCTGTGGAGGCTTTCTTCATGGTGAGCGACACCGTGGGTTATATCAGACTATCCAAATTCTCCCGGGACACCTTTGTGGAGTTCCTCTCCGCCGCCTTCAAACTGAACAAGCAGGGTATGAAGAAAATGATTCTGGATCTCAGGGACAATACCGGCGGCTTCATGGATCAGGCCCTTCTCATGGCCAACAGTTTCCTTCCCAAGGGCGCTGAGCTGGTGTATATGGAAGGCCTGCATTATCCCAAGCACGTCTATTATGCAGACGGACAGGGCCCGTTCCAGGATATGGCAATCTCCATACTTATGAACGAATCTTCCGCCTCTTCGAGCGAGATACTTGCCGGAGCCATTCAGGATAACGACAGGGGAGTGATTTACGGTAGGCGTTCCTTTGGCAAGGGCCTGGTTCAGGAGCCCATCAATTTCTCCGACGGTTCAGGAATCCGGCTTACGGTGGCCCGTTTCCACACACCTTCAGGGCGTTGTATCCAGAAACCCTACGAGCGTTATAATTACGATATCTACGACCGTTATGCCGGCGGCGAAATGCTTGAGGCAGACAGTATAAAGGTAGACCGTTCGGTAGAGTATTACACTAAGGCCGGCCGCGTGGTTTATGGCGGCGGCGGGATCGTTCCCGATGTGTTCGTGCCGATAGACACTACCAGGGCTACTGCCTTCTATTCCGCCTGCTCGCGCAAGGCTACGGCACTGCGCTTCGCCTCTGCTTACTTCGATGCCCACAAGGCTGAACTGCAGGCCATAGGCGATTATGCCGAACTTGAGCGTTATCTTGCGAAAGTCGGTCTGGAGTGCCGTTTCCTGGCATTTGCAAAGGAAAAGGACGGGTTGTCGCCGCTTCCCGGCGAATGGGAGAAGAACTCCATCTATATGCTGGTGCAGATAAAGGCCCTGGTGGGCAGATACTCAAAGCTGGGAGAAAACGCCTTCTATCACATGTATCTGCAGACAGACGAGACCTTTCACTGCGCTATGAACTGATAGACTATGTTACCCTCCTGACGGGCAGGCGCGTCGGCCTTTATCGAGAATCTTGACATCCGGGCCGCACGCGTGGCAAAGCTTCTCAGGCATCCGTCGGGGGACGAACAGCTGTCGTCTACCTTCGCTTCCGTTACATATCCCTGATTGTCCACTTTTATCAGCACGGTTACCTCTCCGCCGCCTATGCAGCGGTAGGCAGGTATGGGTAGTTTGCTGGCTTTGCGGTCTTTGAGAGTCCAGGATACTACGGACGGTCCTTTATAGCTGGACTTTTCTTCCTTCTTATCCTTTTTGTCTTTCTTGGACGGGATGCTTACGTCGTCTTCGTCCGGCAGGGTAAATCCCCCTTTCAGGTCTTTGGCGAGCCTTTCTGCGTCTTCGTAGAGCTGTTTTGCATCGGTGCCGCGGTCGTCTTTGAGCTCGCTGCGGTCTACGGTAACGTTCCTTACCGGGCTTGTGGTGTTTTTAAGCTGCTCTTCCAGCTTGCGGCTCACGGCCTCTTTCAGTTCCGCCTCCCGCTGTAGCGCCGCCGCCTGCTGCAACAGCTTCTCCATCTCTTCCTGGCGGGTGAAATCTAATATGAACGACTCCTCGGCCCGGATGGAACCTCCGAGCCTGGCGCCGAGCAGGATTACAAGTACCGCAAGGTGTATAATTACGGTAGTGTATA
>JAGAAU010000176.1 GCA_017615135.1 Bacteroidales bacterium
AGGACAACGAATATGCGAGCTGAAAAAATCCTGATTCTGGATTGCGGCTCCCAGACCACTCAGCTGATAGGCCGCAGAGTACGGGAAACCGGCACTTTCTGCGAAATCATCCCCTGTAACAAATACCCCGACGACGATTCAGACGCAATAGGAGTCATTATAAGCGGCTCCCCTTTCAGCGTTCACGACAAAGATGCATTCCAGCCACCTCTGGAGCGCTTTCTCGGGCGCAAACCGGTTCTCGGAATCTGCTATGGTTCCCAGTACCTTTCTCAGGCCCTGGGCGGAAGCGTAGCACGCGCTGAGATACGCGAATACGGCAGGGCATTGCTCAGTCTGAAAGACGCCGGCTCTCCCCTGCTCAGAGGGATAGACGAAGGCAGCCAGGTCTGGATGAGCCATGGCGACACAATCGTGAGCCTGCCGGCAAACTTCCGCTGCATAGCATCTACGGCAGACGTACTGAACGCCGCGTTCGAATCTGAGCACAGTGACGGCCGAGCCCCAATTTACGGGGTTCAGTTCCATCCGGAGGTTTTCCACAGCACCCAGGGAATGCAGCTCCTAAGGAATTTTGTGGTGGACATCTGCGGTTCGTCCTGCAGCTGGAGCCCCGCATCGTTCGTAGAAAGCACCATAGCACAGTTGAAACGGGAACTCGGAGACGACAAAGTTATACTCGGCCTCTCCGGAGGAGTGGATTCCAGCGTGGCCGCCGTGCTGCTGAACCGTGCGATAGGCAAAAATCTCAACTGCATCTTCGTGAATCACGGGCTGCTGCGTAAAGATGAATACGGGCAGGTGCTCGCAGACTACAGGTCGTTGGGGCTGAATATCCGCGGAGTGGATGCATCGGACAGATTCTTTGCCGACCTCGCCGGAGTTACGGACCCCGAGCAGAAACGCAAAATATTAGGCAGAGACTTCGTGGAGGTCTTCAACGAAGAGGCAACCAGGGTGGAGGGTGCCAAATGGCTCGCGCAGGGCACTATCTATCCGGACCGCATAGAATCCCTGAATATCAGCGGGAAAGTAATCAAGAGCCACCACAATGTGGGCGGGCTGCCGGAAAAGATGCAGCTGAAACTCTGCGAACCGCTCAAATGGCTGTTCAAGGACGAAGTGCGGGCAGTGGGAATGCAGCTGGGAATGCCGGTACAGCTGATAAAACGACATCCTTTCCCAGGGCCGGGACTGGCAGTGAGGATAATAGGGGAAGTTACCCCGGAAAACGTGAGGATACTCCAGGATGCGGACGATATTTTCATCCGCTCGCTGCGGGAATATATGGTAAAGGACTCTGCCGGAGCTTCCGTGCCCCTGTACGACTGTGTATGGCAGGCAGGAGCGGTGCTTCTCGCAAGCGTAAGGAGCGTGGGAGTCATGGGCGATGAGCGCAGCTACGAGCACCCGGTTGCCCTGCGGGCGGTATGCAGCACAGATGCAATGACTGCCGACTGGGCCGACCTTCCGCATGATTTCCTGGCAAAGGTATCTAACGAAATAATAAATAAAGTGCGTGGAGTGAACAGGGTGTGCTACGACATATCCTCAAAGCCGCCCGCCACCATTGAATGGGAATGAAAAAGGCCGTTGTCTTTGCAGCAAGCGTGTTTTTCTTTGCCGCAGCGGGCACTGCCAGAGCGCAGGAACCCTCGGACTCCCTGATCAGGGACAATATAACTGAAGCGGTGGTAAGCAGCGCGCTGACTCCGCCTAACGCTCCGTTTGCCGTATCCAGAATCGGCAAGGAGGAACTGGAGGAATTCTCGGGCTCCGTAAAGGAGCTCCCCTACCTTTTTGCCCGCACCCCCGGAGTGGTTGCCTGGGGCGACAACGGGCTTGGCACAGGAACCACTTACCTGAGAATCAGAGGTTCCGGCGACTCCAGAATCAATGTTACCCTGGACGGAGTACCCCTGAACTCGCCTGAAGACCAGTGTGTATTCTGGGCAAATATGAACAGCTATTCGTCTTTCCTGGAAGGAGTACGGATTCAGCGCGGAGTGGGCTCGTCCAGCAACGGAGACGGAGCCTTCGGAGGCACGGTGGCCCTTACCCTTCGCAGACCATCGGCCGAAAGGATGCTACAGACCGACTTCTCCTACGGCAGCTACAACAGCGCCAGGGCAGGATTCTCTTTCTCAAGCGGGCTGATAGGAGGCAAATGGACGGCAGAGGCCGCTTTCCACCACAGCCATACGGACGGATATGTTCACGGCACAAGGGGGAATTCCGGCAGCTGGATTGCTTCCGTATATTACTTTGCAAGCCCTAAACTGACCATAAAATACAGGAATATAGGTAATTACGAGCGCACCGGGCAGGCCTGGAACGGAGTTGAGACCGGAGACCGCTTCTACGGCAATTACGGATTGGACAGCGGCGTACGTGGCTACGAAGACCTTCTATCCGAGGGGCTTGGCCTCTACAACGGCCTGTGTGAGTCCTGGAGCCCCAGAATCAGCGGAGGCTACAGTTTCAACCCCTACCCGCAGATAACCACCGACAACTTCGTACAAGACCATAATCTGCTGGGGGCGGATTACGATGCGGGCGCAGGCTGGAAACTCCAGGGAACCCTGCATTATACCTATGGCTACGGCTATTACAGCAATTTCCAGAAAGACAAGAAACTCTCCAAATACGGATTCTCCCCCTTTACAGGCAGCGACGGCGCCGAAGTTTCCAAATCGGACTTCGTACGCAAGAAAGGCATAAGCCAGAATGCCGTAGGGCTGGTGGTCAATGCCCGAAAAAGTTGGGAGAAGGTAGACCTTTATCTGGGCAGCAGCAGCCAGGGTTTCTTTGCAGACCACTTCGGCTATCTTACATATATTGGTAACGACGACCTGAAACGGGAGTACACTC
>JAGAAU010000177.1 GCA_017615135.1 Bacteroidales bacterium
GTCTTCGAAGCCGGCGACCTTTACATAGACCAGCGCTGCTGCAAGCTTTGCGTAAAGGTCTCCGATATGGCCGGACATGCCGATATGGCCGGACTCAGCGGCATCTTCCTGCTCTACCTGAAGTGCAGTTCGAAGATTCGTCCCGAGAGTTTCGATATAGTCGCCATCATGACCGATGGTGGAGTAAAGCATCTGCGTCCCGGCAAGAACGCGGTCTTCTATGACAGGGAAGGACAGGATTGGGATGCCGTGGTTACCAAGGTTGTGGATAATCCCATCAGTATCAAGCAGGCGTTCTGGAGCCCTTATCGCAAGGCTGCCAATGCCATTACCGAGCGGATAAACAAGAATGCCGCGGAGAAAGAGAGCAAGGTGGATGCCGATCTGGCCGCAAAGGCTGAAGGCAATGCGCTGCCCGAACCTCCCAAGCCTTCGTTCGACATAGCCAAGTTCGCCGGTATTTTCGCAGCCATAGGCATGGCGGTAGCTTATCTTACCACTGCCCTTGCTGCAATTGTAAAGCCCTGGTATACAGTGCTTATCATTCTCGGTGTGCTGGTTATCTTTATCTCCGGTCCGTCCATGTTCCTGGCCTGGCAGAAACTGCGCAAGCGCAACCTCGGTCCGGTGCTCAACGCCAACGGCTGGGCCATCAACTCCGTAATACTTATCAATATCGTATTCGGTGCTACCCTGACGAGTGTCGCCCAATATCCTAAGGTAAGGGTTAAGGATCCGTATGCGAAGAAAAAGACTCCATTCTGGCTCGTATTGCTGATTGCCATAGTGATTGCAGGTATTTTCTTTGCATCATGGTGGTACTTCCGCGGATAACCCTCGATATGTTCATGACGGCGGGGCTTGGGGTCCTTGCCTTGATGGCGGGAATGTTCTTTACCCGCAGGATCCCGGCCCTGAAACGTCTTTGCATCCCGGTCCCCGTGTCGGGCGGGCTTGCGGTCTCTCTGATCGCCCTGCTCTGTCACCTGGTCTGGGGTGTTGATTTTATATACGACGGCAGCGTCAAGGACCTTTGCATGATGCTGTTCTTTACGTCGGTGGGGTTTCAGTCAGACTTCAGCCTTCTGAAGAAGGGAGGAAAGCCATTGCTGGTGATGATAGCGCTTGTGGCGCTGCTGATTGTAAGTCAGAACTTTCTGGCGCTGGGGCTCGCCGGCGCTCTCGGGCTTGATCCTCTGGTGGGAATGGCATCGGGGTCTATACCTATGTGCGGTGGTCACGGCACGGCAGGAGGGTTCTCTCCGCTGCTCGAGCAGATGGGGTTGGGGAACTCCTCTTCAATTACCATGGCGGCGGCAACCTTCGGGCTGGTGGCAGGTTCGCTTATCGGCGGCCCGCTCGGAGAGCTGCTGGTAAGGAAACATCGTCTGGCTCAGGAAGGGGAGTCCGGAGAGGAGGTGCGCAGTGTGGAAGCTACCGAGGCGGCCGAGGAAAAGCGCGGAGCCAACCCTCATTCAGAGGAGAAATCTTTCCGCAGATATACCCAGGCGCTTTGCCAGCTCTTTTTTGCCATGGCAGGTGGAATGTTGGTCAGCAAGCTGCTGGCTCTTTCGGGAATAACCTTTCCCACTTATTTCGGCGCTCTGCTGGTGGCGGCGTTAATCAGAAATATCCCCGGGGCGACAAGGAAAATCCTATGTGTCGGCGAGGTGGTGTCTATAGGTAATATCTGCCTTCTGCTCTTTCTTGGTATGGCCATGGCAACCCTTAAACTCTGGGAACTCTCAGGGCTCGTGCTTCCTCTGCTGCTGATTCTTCTCTGCCAGGGAGTCTTCATGATAATATATGCCTGGCTGCTGGCCTTCAGAGTTCTTGGCCGGGACTACGATGCTGCCGTGCTGGTGAGCGGACTATGCGGCTTTGGCCTTGGTGCAACGCCCAATGCAATGGCCAATATGTCTGCTGTTTGCTACAAATACCGTTAGAGCGCCAAACCATTTATTATCGTTCCGATAATAGGTGCAATGTTCGTGGATATAATCAATACCGGAGTTATTACGGCTTTTTTGAATTTTATTCGCTAAATTTTTATTAGATTTGTAGATTAAAACTAATTTAACCTCGTAATGAAAAACATTTTAACAGCGTTATTCTGTTGTTTGCTATGTACCAATCTGCTAGCACAGCAGGGAACCGTAGTGAAGGGCCGGGTGCTGGATGCCAAGGGCGAACCTGTCATGGGTGCGGGAGTCATGGTTAAAGGCACATCCACCGGAACCGTTACTTCAGTAGACGGCAGTTTTTCAATCAATGCAGAAGCAGATGCCGTTCTGGACATCTCCTGTATCGGTTACAAGAAAGTGGAAGAGGCAGTCGCCAAGCGGGGCTTTATTACCATTGTCCTGGATGAAGACGCCCTCTTCCTTGAAGATGCGGTTGTGGTTGGTTACGGTGCACAGAAGAAAGAAAATCTTACCGGTGCAGTATCCGTGGTTTCTTCCAAGACAATCGAGAACCGTTCCAGCGCCAACCTTGGTAATATCCTTCAGGGTACGGTGCCGGGCATGACGGTCACTGTGCCTTCAGGCCGCCCCGGTGAGGGAGTTTCCATCAACATCCGCGGTTGGAACTCTATCAATTCGGGCTCTCCTCTCGTTCTCGTTGACGGCGTGGTGGGCTCGCTAGACAGGGTTAATCCCAACGATGTAGAGAGTATCTCGGTTCTGAAGGATGCTTCTTCCGCCGCTGTTTACGGTGCCAAGGCTGCCTTCGGTGTGGTGCTCGTGACCACCAAGACAGGCTCCGATAATGAAGGACTCGCAAAGGTGCGTTACAGCGGCCGCTTCGGATTCTCATCCCCGACCACTTCAACGGACTGGGAAACCAGGGGATACTATTCCGTATATGTTCCAAACTACTTCATGAAGGCTTTTCAGGCTCAGCCGCAGATTACCTATAACGACGCCGACATGTATGAACTCTGGATACGCCGCAACGACGTTACCGAGAATCCCGAGCGTCCCTGGACTGTTCTGGATCCCAGCCAGGGTTATAAGTATTATGCCAATACAGACTGGTGGCATTATTTCTTCAACGATATCAAGCCCACCCAGAACCATAATATCTCTTTCAGCGGCGGAACCAAGAGAATCAAGTATTTCCTTTCCGCCAACTACGACCAGGAGCAGGGTATCTTCCGTCTGAATCCGGATAAATACAGGAAATATAATCTTCGTTCACGTATTTCCTTCGATGTGAATTCCTGGCTGAACATAAGCAACAACACTGCTTTTTACTCTTCCGTTTATACTTATCCCGGTCTTGCCGACATGGACGACACGTTCTATAAGTGCACCGCCGGCTTTTTCTCCTATATGGTGCCGCAGTCCCCGGACGGCAATTATATCTACCGCACAAATTCAGGTGGCGGCGGACAGACCATTTTGGGCAATCTCGCCAATAAGAATTTTGTGAACAAGAACAGGACTAACAATCTTACCAATACTGCCGAGATTACCATCACTCCCATCAAGCAGCTGGAAATCAAGGCGAATTACACTTATTCATACAACACTTACTCTTCCCTGAACCGTTCGGTCAACAATACATTCGCTGCTATAAGCCCCGGAATGACCGAGACTATAACTACCGGCGACAACGAGGATAAGCTGACGGAGAACGTGCAGACCATAGATATGCATTCGGTAAACGTGTATGCCACTTACACCGATACTTTTGCCGATGCTCACAATCTTAAGGTGATGGCCGGCGGACAGTATGAATCCTATTACCATAAGAAACTTACCGCTATCGGCTACGATCTCCTGTCCACGGATTTGAACGACCAGGGACTGGTGAGTGCAGACGAGGCCGGCAATAAGAGAACCGAAACCAAGGGAGGGCAGTCTGAATATGCCCTGCTGGGTTTCTTCGGCCGTATCAACTACGACTACAAGGGAAAGTACCTCGCCGAATTCAGCGCCCGTTACGACGGAACCTCCCGTTTCCCCGAAGGCCAGCGCTTCGGTTTCTTCCCCTCAGCGTCCGTTGGCTGGAGAATTTCCGAGGAAAAATTCTTCTCGCCTCTTAAGAGCTGGTGGAACGACCTTAAACTGAGATTTTCTTACGGTAGCCTGGGTAACCAGCAGGTTGGTTATTACGATTACATCCGTTCGGTTTCGCTCGGTACCCAGGAATACCTGTTCGGCGGAGACAAGTCCGGAATTGCTACTTTCGGCAATCCCGTTGCATCCAACCTTACCTGGGAAACCGTTCAGCAGATGAACCTTGGTCTGGATATGGCTTTCCTTGAGAACAGGCTTACCTTCACCGGGGAAGGTTATATCAGGGATACGAAGAATATGCTTACTACCGGCAAGGCCCTGCCTTCCGTATACGGTGCTTCTGCCCCCAAGACCAATAATGCAGACCTCCGAACCCTGGGTTATGAGCTGTCACTTACTTACAAAGACCGTTTCATGCTGGCAGGAAAGCCCTTTGAATACACGGTCTCTGCTTCATTCAACGATTTTGTGGGTTATATAACCAAGTTCGACAACCCTACAAAGAATCTTTCTACCTATTACAAAGGTATGATGTACGGAGAAATCTGGGGATACAAGACGGACGGATTCTTCAAGTCTGATGAAGAAGCTGCCAATTATGCGGTAGACCAGTCTCCGGTATGTACGATTATATTCAGCTCTAACGGCGGAGAAAAGGGCCTGAGGGCTGGTGACCTTAAATACCTAGATCTGGATGAAGACGGTGTGATAGATTCCGGTGCAAATACAGTGGACGATCCCGGAGACCGCAGGATTATCGGTAACTCCCAGCCCCGTTATCAGTTCGGCGGCACCCTGGGCTTTACCTGGAACGGCTTCGATTTCTCCCTGTTCTTCCAGGGCGTAGGACGTCAGGACTGGTATCCCAGCATCGACGCCCGCTATTTCTGGGGTCCGTATGCGCGTCCTTTCTCATCCTGGCTCCA
>JAGAAU010000178.1 GCA_017615135.1 Bacteroidales bacterium
ACCGGGAACTATACGGTCTACCAGGGTACAGTACACTCCGCAACTGTTCTCGAACCAGTTGGAGAAGCCCTCTCCAAGATTCCAAAGTTTGATATACTCGCGGATGCAGCGCTTCAACTCCTTGCCGTTCAGAAAGATAAGTTCGCAGGGGAAAATGATGAGCCCCTTAGCGGGATCTCCGTTGAAATGCTGATAACGGTGATAGAGCAACTGCACCAGTTTGCCGGGGTAGGAAGATGCGGGGGCGTCGTCGAGCTTGCAGGCAGGATCGAACGCAATTCCGGCCTCGGTGGTATTGGATATTACGAAACGAATCTCGGGCTGCTCCGCCAGTTTGAGATAGGCGGCAAAATCGGAATAGGGATTGATACCCCTGGAAATTACGTCTATCAGTTCGAGACTGTCTACATCCCGTCCGCCGTCTATGCCCTGAAGGTTCAGATGATACAGGCCATCCTGCTCGTTGAGCATGTCAACCATTCCGCGGTCTATGGGCTGAACAACTACTACGGAAGCGTCTAACCCTGTCTTCTGATTGGTTTTCCAGACTATCCAGTCTACGAAAGCACGCAGGAAATTGCCTTCTCCGAACTGAATTATCCTTTCAGTGTAATGTTTTGCCTGAGGACAGGACTTTCTGTTGAGTCTTAGCATGTTATTAATTATTTCGTTCTTACAAATGTAAGAATATTTTGCCTGAAAATAAATAAATCTTAAATTTGTGAGGTTCAGACTATAGATTCTTTAGAAATGGCCTTCATTCACGACAATTTCATGCTCGGCACGGAAAGCGCCAGGGCACTTTACCACGGAAGCGCGGAAAAACTCCCGATTATAGACTACCACTGCCATCTCGTACCGCAGATGATTGCGGAAGACCACAGGTTCGCAGACATTACTGAGCTCTGGCTGGGCGGAGACCATTACAAATGGCGCGCGATGCGCGGGAACGGGGTGCCGGAAGAATACATCACCGGCAAAGGTAGCTCTTCCTGGGAAAAATTCCAGAAGTGGGCGGAGACCGTTCCGTACACCATGCGCAACCCGTTGTACCACTGGACCCATCTGGAACTGGCAAGGGTGTTCGGGATAGACAAGATACTCTCGCCTGCCACAGCGCGCGAAATTTTCGAAGAGTGCAACGCCAAACTCGCAACTCCTGAATTCAGCGGCCAGCAGCTAATACGCAAATTCAACGTAGAGACCGTCTGCACCACCGACGACCCGGCCGACGACCTGCGCTTCCACAAGCAGATTGCCGACAAACCCTTCGGGACCAAGGTAATACCTGCCTGGAGGCCAGACAAAGCGATGGCTGTCGAGAATCCCGCGGCCTACAAGGCCTATATTGAAAAGCTGGGAGAAGCCGCCGGGATGGAGATAAAATCATACGCCGACCTTTGCGAAGCCCTTCAGAAGAGGCACGATTTCTTTGCCTCAATGGGCTGCAAACTTTCAGACCACGGGCTCGAGACCTTCTACGCCGCAGACTACACAGGAGCCGAGATCGACCGAATCTTCAAGAAGGTTATGGGCGGCACTGCCCCCGATGCCGATGAGCTTGATAAATTCCGTTCGGCCTTCCTGCACGACCAGGCCGTCATGGATGCAGAAGCCGGCTGGGCGCAGCAGTTCCATGTAGGCGCAATCCGCAACAACAACAGCCGGATGTTCGACAGCCTTGGCCCCGACACCGGCTACGATGCCATACATGACCTTCCTACCGCCGCCGCAGGACATAAATTCCTGGATGGGCTGGCAAAGGAGGGCAAACTTGCCAAAACCATCCTGTACTGCCTGAACCCGAAGGACAATGAGGTCATGACCACCATGGCCTATACCTTCAACGACGGCACTTTCCCCGGAAAGATGCAGTTCGGCAGCGGCTGGTGGTTCCTGGATCAGGAAGACGGCATGCGCAAGCAGCTGAACGCCCTCAGCGTACTCGGGCTCCTGAGCCGCTTCGTGGGTATGCTTACAGACTCGCGCAGCTTTATCAGCTATCCCCGTCACGAATACTTCCGCCGCATCCTCTGCGATGTTATCGGCCGCGATATCGAGGACGGAAAACTGCCTGCGAGCGAGATGGACCGCATCGGCCGGATGGTCGCCGACATCTCCTATTATAACGCGAAAAATTATTTTAACTTTTAATATTTAATATGTGAGGGGACAAACTACTTTGCTTTGAAGGCCGTCTGCGCCCACGCAGCGTGAGTGGGAGGGGCCCATCGCCCGCGATGGGAGGGATAGGCCGAAGGCCGTAGTCTGAAAAGCAAAATAGTTTGTCCCTTCAGAAGAAATTATGGCAAAGTACAACAAATTCCAAGTGATGGAGGCGATGCGGGAGACCGGGATGGTTCCCGTATTCTACAACGCCGACATCGAAATTTCCAAGAAAGTCCTTAAAGCCTGCTACGACGGAGGAGTGCGGGCGTTCGAGTTTACCAACCGCGGCGACTTCGCCCAGGAGGTGTTCGGGCAATTGGTGAAATATGCCAACGCTGAACTGCCCGGAATGATAGTGGGTGTCGGTTCAGTGGTAGATGCGGGAACAGCCGCGATGTACCTTCAGCTTGGTGCGAACTTCGTGGTGGGCCCCCTTTTCAATCCCGAGATTGCGCCTGTCTGCAACCGCCGTCTTGTCCCCTACTGCCCCGGCTGCGGCTCTGTGAGCGAGGTTGGCAAGGCCCAGGAACTGGGTTGCGACATCTGCAAAGTGTTCCCCGGCGACGTACTGGGCCCGAAGTTTGTGAAGGGACTGCGCGCTCCTATGCCCTGGAGCCAGATTATGGTTACTGGCGGCGTAAAGCCTGAAAAGGAAAACCTCAAGGGATGGTTCGATGCGGGCGTTACCTGCGTTGGAATGGGCTCCAACCTGTTCCCTAAGGAAGTGATTGCCGCAGGAGACTGGGCCGCCATCACCGCCCTCTGCCGTGGAGCGCTGGATATAATAAGGGAAGTAAGAAAATAAAATCGCATAAAAATGAATACACATCAGAAACTGATGACCAACTGGCGCTGGTGGCTCTGTTCGCTGCTCTTTGTGGCTACCACAGTCAACTACCTCGACCGCCAGGTGCTCTCCCTCACTTATGAGGAGTTTATCAAACCTGAATTTCACTGGACAGACGACAACTACGGAACCATCACGGCCTTCTTCTCCATCTTCTACGCCATCTGCTGCCTCTTCGCCGGCAAATTCGTAGACTGGATGGGCACCAAGAAGGGCTATCTGATTTCTATCGGCGTATGGTCGGCAGGCGCCTGTATGCACGCCGCCTGCGGCTGGGCTACCGCCCATCTCACCGGAGTTGGCAGCGTCGAGGCCATGCGTGCAGTCGAAATAGGCTCCAATGCGGCCCTGGCCATCAGCACGACCTCGGTATATCTCTTTCTGCTATGCCGCGGCATCCTCGCCCTGGGAGAAGCCGGGAACTTCCCCGCCGCCATCAAGGTAACAGCCGAATACTTCCCCAAGAAGGACCGCGCCTTCGCGACCTCCATCTTCAATGCCGGCGCATCGGTAGGCGCTCTTGCGGCTCCGCTCTGCATCCCGCCGCTCGCCAAGGCCTTAGGCTGGGAATGGGCCTTCATCATCATCGGTGCGCTGGGCTTCATCTGGATGTTCTTCTGGGCTTTCATGTACGACAAGCCCGAGAACAGTAAGAGGGTGAACGAGGCAGAGCTGGAATACATCCACCAGGACGACGCAGCGGAGGCTGCCGAGAAAGCCGCCCTCGCTTCGGAAAAATCCATCCCCATGCTCAAGTGCTTCAGCTATCGCCAGACCTGGGCCTTCATCGTGGGTAAGTTCTTCACGGATGGCGTATGGTGGTTCTTCCTCTTCTGGGCTCCATCTTACTTCAGCAACCAGTTCCACGCCCCGGCAACCTCCGGGCTGGGCCAGGCATTGATTTTCACCCTTTACGCAATTGTAACTGTCGTATCCATCGGCGGTGGCTACCTGCCCAAGATTTTCGTTGACAAGAAGGGCATGAACCCCTATAACGGACGCATGCTCGCGATGCTCATCTTTGCGTTCTTCCCCATCGCCGCACTCTTTGCACAGCCGCTCGGAATGCGTTTCGATACGCCCTGGTGGCCGGCCATCCTGATCGGCCTTGCCGCCGCGGGACACCAGGCCTGGTCTGCCAACCTCTTCTCCACCATCGGCGATATGTTCCCCAAGAGCACAATCGCCACAGTCACCGGAATCGGCGCAATGGCAGGAGGTGTAGGCTCGATGTTTATCCAGAAAGCAGCCGGCAAGCTCTTCACCTATGCAGAGAATGCCGGAAGCGCCTTCACCTTCCTTGGCTTCGAAGGCAAGCCCGCAGGCTACTTCATCATGTTCTGCTTCTGCGGAATAGCCTACCTTGTGGCCTGGTCTATCATGAAGGGCCTCGTACCCAAATACAAGCCAATCAAAGCTTAAGGTAAATTGTTCGGGCTTGAGGAACTGGGACTTAC
Organism: Bacteroidales bacterium; assembly: GCA_017615135.1. Classification (GTDB taxonomy): domain Bacteria; phylum Bacteroidota; class Bacteroidia; order Bacteroidales; family UBA932; genus Cryptobacteroides. The sequence continues at coordinate 4,474 of JAGAAU010000178.1, forward strand.
CGGCCTGTTCATAGGCACATTCCTGGCAGCAACCATCCTGCCCTTCAGTTCCGACGCCCTCTACATAGCAGTATTGCTGGCCGTAAAAGACCCCGTTGCCTGTCTGGTAACGGGGTCTCTCGGCAACTGGCTCGGAGGTGTCACTACCTACTGGCTGGGCCGGCTCGCCAAATGGGAATGGCTTCAGAAGACCTTCAAGGTTAAGCCGGAAACGCTTCAGAAACAGAAAACCTATATTGATAAATACGGAGTCTGGATGGCACTGCTTAGCTGGGTGCCAATCATAGGCGACGTCATCGCCCTGGCGCTGGGCTTCTACAAAGCCCCGGCTTTCTGGACCCACGTGCTTCTGCTGGTGGGTAAAGCCGGCCGCTTTGCCATATGGACCGCAATGCTTACCGGCGCGCTCTAGCCCTGGCAGCTGGCGTCCACCACTTCGGCTATATCCCTGACGGGGATTTCGGAGTAACGGGAGAAAGTGCTGAGGCAGAGGGGGCAGGCGGTGGCGATGGCATCCGGATGTCCTTTGCAGAGGTTGTCCAGAGCATTGCGCGTCATGGCCTCGCGCGCCTCGAAACTTAGCGAGATGCTGCCCAGGCTGCCACCGCAACAGATGGAGGCCTCTCGGGAAACACCGGCTTCAACTATATAGGCTGCGGTGCCCACCAGGTTTCTGGGCTCATCGTAAACCTTGCACCCGCGGCCAAGTTCGCAAGGGTCGTGATAGGCATAGCACAGGTCACCCTTGGTAAGGGTAATCTTCCCGGTGGTCCTAAGACGGTCGAAGTACACGCTGTGGTGCACCACTTCTATACCCTCCAGCTTATAATGCTCCTTGAACATCTTATAGCAGATGGGGCAGGATAGAAGCAGCACCTTTGCTCCTGAAGACTTGATTATCGCGGTATTGCGGCGCACCATCTCCTTGGCCTGGGCAAATCGCCCCGCCTGCAGCATAGGACGGCCGCAACAAAGCCCTTCCGTCCTGTCCATCCAGCGGTATTTCACCCCCGCCTTATCCAGCACGGAGCATACACTGCGGCTGATAGAAGGCGTCAGCTGAGTCATACAGCCCGCAAAATACAGCACCTCCGGAGAATCTGCCACTGCGGCCGAAAGACGGCCCACATCTACAGCGGCATAGTCCGGGCTCAATCCGTACTCTTTGCGGCTGCGCTGGGCTATCCGGAGCGCGGGTCCCTCAACTCCAACCTGACAGACCTCCGTACACTTGCCGCAAAGCAGGCATTTATCGGAAATCTCCTCTATCCGTTTTTCGTTGCCTCTTCGAATCTGCCGGTTCAGATATACCGTACAGTCTTTCAGATTGCCTTTCTTCACACTCATCGGGCAGGCATCGATACAGACTCCGCAGCCCGGGCAGGAGTAAACCTCCATAAGTGCAAACCCCCGCCTTGGATGCCGGATGCGCAAACCTGCGTTCCTCATGGGTATCAGCATCATCTCTGCCGGAATATGCATATAACGGGAGAACGGCAGCACCACCATAAACACAAACAGGGCAATGGAATAAGCCCACCAGGTAGGCAGCATGTTCGCACCGTTCTGGAGGAATTCAGTGCCGAACACCACCTCCAGCAGCCAGTTGAGAGGTTTGATGAGAAAACTTCCTCCGCTTATTCCGGCTGTAAAGCCCTCTGCGAGCAGCCGCAGCGGGAAAATAGACCAAAGGGCATACATACCCACGGTATCCACAAGGCTCGCACGGGTAGTGCGCCTCATCCCGAAAATATCAGACCGGATCCTCTTGATTATTGCGAGCGTTATGCCGCTCAGCACTACCAGGAGGAATAAATCCATCAGGAAGAAAAGGAAGGCCCCCTGCAGAGACATATCGGCCCCGGCAACGAAGTAATTGAAAAAGATGGGGTAATAGAACAGATGCAGGCGGGACGGCACAAAAAGATACACCTCCAGATGCCCCAGCACAATGAGCATGAACCAGCCGAAGGCAATACTGGAATGCATATATCCCAGAACCGGATTGCGCTTCCAGAGCTTTACATGCAGGAGGCAATTAAGGAAGATATCCTTGACGTTTTTCCAGGCCGTAGCGGGAATGAAGAGCGACAGCAGGAAACGCCGGCGGTCTTCGCGCGGGAGCTGCCAGAGCACCCGCAACGCCCCGAAGAAGCAGTACAGCAGCACAAAGGCCATTCCCACAAGGAAGGGCAATACGAATGGGTCGAATCCTGAAGCTATCCTCTCTCTCATTACTTAAAATATCTGCAACAATCGAGTATGACTTTTCTGGTATTGATTCCACGTGGGCACACCATGGTGCATTTGCCGCAAAGCATGCAGCAGGAGAGCATTTTGGACACGTCTGCCCCTCTCTGGATGTTCAGAATCAGCTTGCGCACGCTCATGCCTGAATATTCGGCCGCCATACAGGTCGCGCTGCAGCTTCCGCAGGCAATGCAGGTGCGGATATCGGGATTGAGTTCCTCCAGCTTACGATACAGCGAGAGGTCCACCCTGTCCAGGGTAACAGCAGAACTGGGGCTGAGTCCGAATCCAAAATCCATCACCTGGGCCTCCTGAGATAATTATGAACCGACAATGCCGCCGAACGCGCTTCCGCGATTGTCTCGGGTACGGTCTTGGCACCAGTACAGGCTCCGGCAAAGAACAGACCTTTCCGCTCCGATTCCACCACTCCGGTAACATTGTCGCGGCTGCGCAGGAATCCGCTGTCGTCCGCCCCTGCCTTAACCATCGATGCTATGGAGGCGGCAGCAGGATTGCATAGCATACCGCTCATGAGTACCAGCAAATCCATATTAATCTTCACCGGACGGCCGCTGAGCGTATCTTCCGCCTTTACCAGCAACCGGCCGTCTATGGTCTCGCTCACCTCGGACACCCTTCCGCGCAGGAAATGTATCCCGTAATCTTTCTGGGCGCTGATATAGAAGTCTTCGTATTTCTTGCCGAAGAGCCGGAGGTCCATATAGAAGCAATAGACTTCCGCATCGGGGAATTTTTCCTTCATTTCGATAGCCTGCTTGATTGCGGTCATGCAGCAGACTTTAGAGCACTGGGTATTGCCGGCCTTTACATCCCTGGAGCCCACGCAGTGCACGAAGCCGATATTCCACGGAGCAGACGGAATGCGCTCGTCCGGAATGCCGGAGAACCATTTTTCGAGGTCCCTGTTGGTAATAACACGGTCGTAGATGCCATAACCGTACTCTTCCTTCTTTGCAGCTTCGAAGAGTTTGAACCCGGTTGCCATCACCACCGCCTTCGCCACTATGCTCACACCATTGGAGAGCATGACATTATAGCCGTCCCGCAGACGATTAATGAACTGGATACCGGTTTCCAGAAAGACCGTAACACCATCGAGCCGGCTCTTAAGCGAGGCAACAACCTCCGATGCCGGAGTCATATCGGGGAAAAGCCGGTACCAGGATGCCACATGGCCGCCCAGATGGTCCGACTGCTCTACCAGGATTGGGGAATAACCAAGTTCCAAAAGGGATGCGGCCGTTTCCATTCCGGCAATGCCGCCACCTATTATTACTACGGATTCTTTCATGGTGCTAACAGCATTTGAGGACCGTGGGAAGGCCCGGTTTCATGATTTCCTTCTCGTCGAGTCCCAGATATTTCTTAGACGGATCGTACGAAACGCCCATTTTGTCCAGCAGCGGTTCAATAGCCACCTGGTGGATCTGCAAACCGAGGTCCCAGGGATCGTAACCCAGCACGAGACCCGCCAGCTCTTCATAGGTGAGCACCGGAATGCCGTAGCCGTTCTTGCCGTAGGTTTTACCGGTCTGCTCGGCAATCACATACTGCCAACGGTCAAGGAAGTACGGGCAGCCTGGACAGTTGGTAATGATTACGTCGGGCTGGAATGGCTCCATCGATTCAAACTTCTTGTGCGTATTGGATACGCTGTAGCCGCGGTTGGCTTTAACCATGTACTGTCGGAAGCCAAAACCGCAGCAGTGCCGCCGCTCGGGGTAGTCTATTACTTTACCTCCCCAGGATTCAGCCATGCCGCTGAGTACGCAGGGGTACTCGGCACCGCCTACGCCCTTGTGCGGAAACATCTTCGAATAATGGCAGCCGATGTGCTCCACTATGCGCAGAGGCTCACCTGTCTCATGATTGACCAGACGGAATTTGGCCCTCTCGGCTATTTCGTTGCGGAGTTTGTAGATTACATCGCTGGCGTGCGCCACATATTCGGGCTTGTCGAATTCACGCCGGCAGGCCTTCCAAAGATGTTCGCGGATGCGGGCCTCCAGTTCCGGGAATTCCCGCCAGGTCTCCAGAATTTCGGTATAGTTACCGAACGATGTGATGCAGCTTGTGACGAGATTCTTGTAGCCTGCCTCGGTCATTAGGGCGAACTGACGCGCCACTATGGTCATCGCAGTCTCCTGAGGAATGGTGTCGCTGTGATAGGCTATGCCGCCGCAGGTTGTGTGGTGCGGGTTTTCATACAGGTCCTTACCCAGCAGGTCCCGGACAATCTTCACAAAATGCGCCTCGGAAGCCGGGAAGAAACTTTGCCGGATGCAGCTACGGACATAGAACCAGTGGTCGTCCGGAATCTCTTTCTGGTAGTCGGACCAGATTTTCTGTTTTCCCTGGTAGATCATTCGCAGTTAAAATGCCCCTTTGAGCAATGGGTAAAGGTGAATTTCAAATACTCTTCCGGCGTCATGCCCATCTCCTTAGCCTTGGCAAGGGAGAATTTCTCCACAGTTTCGATACGCTCCGTGCCGCCGGTTTCGTCGTAAATTGCCTTGAGTTCGTCCAGGTCTTCCTGCGGAATTTTTCTCAGCGCCCCGGGGCCTTCCTTCCCGAAGTTCGCACCCAGGCGGGCATAGACGTCTTCCTTATGGTTCAGCACCCATTC
>JAGAAU010000179.1 GCA_017615135.1 Bacteroidales bacterium
CCTTTCCATGCCTCCGCGGAAGCCGTCGTGCATGTTCACCTTTACTATTACGCCCATGTCGTCTCCCGCAGCAGCCATCACCTCCTTGATGACCATGCGCATGAAACGCATGCGGTTGTCGAGGCTTCCGCCATACTCGTCCCTTCGCCTGTTGGTGTAAGGAGAGAGGAACTGACTGATGAGGTATCCGTGTCCGGCATGAATCTCCACGCAGTCGAAGCCGGCTTTGCGCGCCAGGTTCACAGCATTGCCGAAGTCCTTGGCGAGCGCGGGCAGTTCATCGGCCCTGAGTTTCCTAACGAAAGTGGGTGAATACAGGTTGAATCCGCCCGAAGCCCCTACCGGAGTGCATCCGCAAGTGGCGCGGTGAGTCATGTTTCCGCAATGTCCCAGCTGGATGGACGCTTTTGCTCCCTGTGCGTGGATGGCATCGGTGATATCTTTCAGGCCGGGAACTATTTCTTCCCGCATCCACAGTTGACCGTCGAACGAAAGTCCGGACTGGGTAACTGCGGCATAAGCGAGGGTGGTCATTCCTATGCCTCCTCTGGCAACCGCTACATGGTAATCTTTCAACTCCTGGCTGGGGCTGTTTCCCTTAGCCATATTCTCGAATGCGGCAGAGCGTATGGTCCTGTTGCGCAAAGTGACCGGCCCTATTTTAACCGGTGTAAATATCTTTGATTCAATCATATACGCTAAAAGCTAATAGATGAAAGGAATAATGCGTTTTACTTTTGCCCAGTTGCAGCCGTCCGGGAATTCCTCCTTGTAGGAATCGTAGATGCGGGCGGCGCGGGGACCCAGGTTCGCGAAGGTCCACAGCGCAAACACAGCGCCGGACAGCGACCAGGTGAGCACCGCAAAGCCGGTCCACTCGAGCAGCTCGCCGAAGTAATTGGCGGATGTTACGTAGCGGAAGGCTCCTGCACGCGGCAGGTAATGGGCGTTGTCGCCGGGTTTGCGAAGGTGCCTGATAATGGAATCAGAGCTTATGTTGATGTACATGCCGGCGGCAAAGAGCACGCATCCGCAGATGAACTGGGGAGAATGCAGCCAGGAAACCGGGTACATGTCAGCCGGGGAAAAATAGAATATCCATCCTCCCTGCATCATCGCGTTCAAGGTATTGAATACCACGCCCATGACTATGATGGACAGAGGCATCCTGCCGTTCCCCCTGATAAGGAAGGGGAAAATGAATGAACGCTGAAGGTAATGCAGTTCGAATATGAGCAGGAAGCAGAGCCGCACCGGGTCCCACTGACGGTCCGACAGGGCCCAGAGCAACAGCATGGCTACGAATACGGGAGCTTCCATAAGCACCCAGCCGATGCGGTTGTTCACAGACGGCCCCCATTTGCGGGTATAGAACTTGCCGTAGCCAGCATCTACGAAATACAGGCTTATGAAAACCACTACGGCTGTTGCCGACATTACAGCGAGGAAAATATTGAATGCAGTAAGTGTCATCTCAGTTTGTGTACTTTTCTGAATTTAGGTTTATAATCCGGTTCGTGCTCTGTCTCCCCTTCTGCTTCAGGCTCGTCTACTGCAGTGGTGTCTGCCATTTCCTCCCTTGATGGGCCGTTTAAAGCCGCGAGCAGGAGTTTTTGTGTTTCGGGCCTCTGCATCCAGGCACTGTCCAGCTGGTTCATCTTTTCCAGCAGTTCGTCGGTGCCCATGAGTCCTGCGGCGTCGGTGAGGGCTATCATCGCCAGGGTATCTTCTCCTGGGTTCTCGGCGATGGTGTTGCGGCAGAGCTCCAGCATGGCCTGGGCGGCTGCCCTGTAGGCTGAATCGATCTTTGCCGCCAGCACTGCGGAATCGGCCCCGTTGCTGAAAGCTGTGTCGGAGCAGTCCATGCGGAAACGGCTGAGAATGGCTCCTGCCTGGCTGTTATAAGCCTCCACCTTCTCGTACAGTGGAATCTCATGTCTGCAGGATAGCTGCGTTAGCAATATGGTCAGCAGGGCTGTTGCCGTCAGAAATCTTTTCATAGCCGTTCCATGCTCTTGAGATAGGCCTTACCTTCCGCGGGTTTAACTATGCAGGCCTCTACATTCACGGCGGGCATACCTTCTCTCATGGACGATTCGCAGGTGAAAAACCACACTGAACTGCCGTCTGCCTTTTCTTCTACTGCTACCATCACGGGTGTCAGGTGCAGATATCCGTATCCTTCGGTAGCTTCAATGAAGATGGCCTGGTCGGTATCGGCGTAAGGTCTGGGTTCAGAGCAGGACGGAGCGTCCTGTTCGTCTGTTTTGCCAAGATTTGCAAGGAACTCATCCACCTCTGCTCCGGCGGCATCGAGACGCCTCGCGGCTATGCCGTAGCTGCCCAGCAGATTGCAGTCCGGGACGGCTGTCTTGAAGCTTTTGGTGGAAGATTTAACTCCGCCGCTGCCGTAGGTGCAGAAGAGGACGATGTTGCGTCCCTGAAGGTCGTTTTCTGCGATGAATGCCGTGAGGGGCGGAGGAATGGTGCCGAACCATACCGGATAACCGATGTAGATGGTACGGTAGGCATCAAGGCTTGCCTGGGCATTGACCAGGGTGCGGCCAAGTCCTTCTTCAATCTCCTTGCGGGACTCCTCGATGGTCTCTTCGAAGGAATCGGGATATGGAGTTTCGCACTCGAGCCTGAAAATGTCTGCGTTCAGTTTTTCCGCAAACAATTTGGCTAGAATCTCCGTGTTTCCGGTCTGTGAGTAATATACTATAAGGTCTGTATCCGGGGCTTTGCGTCCACATGAAGAGATGAGGGCGGCCAGGACTGCAAGCAGTGCAAAACGGATGAAATTTCTCATTGGGTTCAAGATTATTTTGTTCCGAAAATACGGTCTCCGGCATCACCGAGGCCGGGAACTATGTAGGCGTCGTCGTTGAGCCGTTCGTCTATGGCGGCCACAAAGATATCCACGTCCGGGTGCTCACGCTGTACCCTTGCGATTCCTTCCGGAGCCGCTACAAGGCACATGAGGCGTATATTGTCGCATCCGCGCTCCTTGAGCATTTCAAGTGCGTCGCAGCAACTGCCGCCGGTGGCCAGCATAGGGTCTGTCACGATTACCGTGCGCTGCTGGATATCGAAGGGCAGTTTGCAGAAATACACTACGGGTTCGTGGGTTTCTTCGTTGCGGTAAAGACCGATGTGGCCGACCTTGGCAACCGGCATCAGGGAAAGCATGCCGTCCACCATACCCATGCCTGCGCGCAGGATAGGCACTATTGCAAGTTTCTTCCCGGAAATCCGTTTAGCCGTCATTTTGCAAATGGGAGTCTCAATCTCGTAGGGTTCCAGCGGGAAATCGCGGGTGATTTCATAGCCCATCAGCATGGAAATTTCGGTGAGAAGCTGGCGGAAATCCTTGGAGCCTGTTTCCTTGGAGCGCATTATGCTCAGTTTGTGCTGGATAAGTGGATGGTCGAAAACTACTACTTTGCTCATAATTTTATTCTCTAATTAGTATTCTATAGCCCTCCGCTGCAAGGGGGGCGGTCATTTCTTTCATCTGGTCCGCGCTGAATTTTTCCAGCCCGCGCACGGGTGCCGGGCGGTCTAAGGTATATACCATCACTTCCCGCGGCCTCAGTTCCCTCACTATGTCCATCCAGGCCGAAAGCTGACTTTCTTCGGAAGAATCGAAGCCGGGAGCTTTCAGGAACATGGTCTGAAGGATGAAGTTGCCGCCGAAGACCTTGAGCGCCTCGATGGTGCCGCGGACGCTGTAAGTCCCCGACGGCCTGTTCAGAACCCTCGCAAGTGCGTCGGTGGGGGCGTCCAGTTTCATGATTGGATTGTCTGCGAGTTGAAGGGCCTCGGCGACTCCCGGCCTTCCGAGAGTGGTGGCGTTGGAGAGTACGGACACTTTGGCATTCGGGAAGAATCGGTCTCTCAAGGCAACGGTCCCCTGCATTATGCGCAGGAATTCCGGATGGAGGGTGGGTTCGCCGTCGCCGCTGAAGGTGATGGAATCCGGGGCCTCCCCCGCCGCTTTCAACTCAGAGAGTCTCTTTTCCAGCTCCTGCAGGACCTCGTCGGCTTCGGGGAGTGTGCGGTCCTGTGTACCGTCGGCATTCAGGCCGCATTCGCAGTACAGGCAGTCGAAATTGCAGAACTTACCCCGTTTCGGCAGCAGGTTTATGCCGAGCGAGGATCCGAGTCTGCGCGAATGAATCGGCCCGAATACTGTTTTCTCCCAGAACATAAGTCAGTCTTTTTTGTGCCAGAATCGCTGTGTAATGTCCTTTCCGTGGTAATATAGCCTCTGGTTGGTGGAGGGGCTGTTCAGGGGCCCCGCCTCTTCTATGTACGGACCGGTCTTCACGTAGTCGAAGGCCTGCCAGATTTCTTCTTCAACCTGTTCCCTCCCGGAATAAAGTGCAAGCTCGATTTCCGGGTACTCCATCCGCAGGCAGCGTGCCAGCGAAAGCAGGGCCACAGGGTCTGCACCTTCTCCCAGCAGCAGGAAACAGTTTACCCCAAAATTGTCCTTAATCAGGCGTGCTGCCACCGCCGGAGTAAGTTCTTCCCCCATATCGGTCTTCAGGAAAGGAGAATGGCAACCTTTGCAATTACCCTGACAATTGGAAATTTCAACTGCAAGGGTAAGACTGCCGGGGATCTCCTCCAAGACCAAGGAGGTCATGTCCGGGACGTATTTAATCATCGGCCTTAGGTGTGTAGAACCTGTTCCCTGCCTCTACCTGCCTGGGCTCTGCGAACGAAGAAATACGTTTCAGGTAACCGATGACACGTGTGAGGTAATCCA
>JAGAAU010000180.1 GCA_017615135.1 Bacteroidales bacterium
CCAGACGGGTACAGGCGGAGCTTCCCTCGCCGTTGTGAAGTATATTCGCGAGAGCATGATCGAGCAGGGAATCAAGGCTTCCTTCGCTCTCGGCGGAATCACCGCGCACATGGTCAAGCTGCATCAGGAAGGACTTATAGACAAGCTCATAGACGTGCAGTCCTTCGACAAGGTCGCGGCAGAATCCATCGCCAGCGACCAGACACATCAGGAGGTCTCCGCAGTGGATTATGCCAGCGCAGAGCACACCGGCTCCGCCGTGCACGCACTCGATATAGTCATCCTTTCCGCCCTTGAGGTGGATACCGGCTTCAATGTCAACGTTCTCGTGGGTTCCGACGGTGTAATCCGCGGAGCCATCGGCGGACATCCCGATACGGCGGAAGACAGCGCACTCAGCATAATAGTGTGCCCGCTCCTGCGCGGCCGAATACCATGCGTAGTACCTAAGGTGACCACCCTCATCACTCCCGGCAAGGGCGTGGACGTGGTGGTTACCGAATATGGCATCGCCGTGAATCCGGCCCGTCCGGAAATTGCCGAGAGGCTTTCTGCTGCCGGACTTAAGATAGTGGATATCAAGGAACTTGCCGCAAAGGCCACGAGCATTATCGGCACCCCGGACCCTCTCCCGTTCGGAGACCGCGTAGTGGGTATCGTTATGGACCGCCACGGCAAAGTGCTCGACAAGATCCATAACATAGAGGAGTGATAACTCTGGAACAGCTTCTCGAGAGCCGCGACAGGCGCTCCGGCCACCAGATGGAGCTGCTGGGGAAACACCCCGGCAGCTCCGTGGTGTGCCTTACCGTCCAGCTCCCCGGTTCCGAGAAGCGGAATTCCATATCACTCGCAATAGCAGACGCAGGGCTTAAGGCGCTGCGTGACGCTTTCCCCGGCTTCGAGCCTGAAGTCCGCGACCTGGAAACCGGCTTCGAGGCCTATCTGACGCTTGCCATGCCTGCGGTTGAGCTTAAGCGTATATGCTGCGGCATAGAAGACAGCCATCCGCTCGGGCGGCTTATGGATATAGACGTAATCTGCGCCGACGGCCCCCTGGGACGTGCCCGGGTGGGGCTGGAGCCTCGCAAATGCCTTCTTTGCAGCAACGAGGCGCGGCTCTGCATGCGGATGCACTCCCATACACGCGAAGAGCTTCTGGAGAAGATAGGACAAATGGTTGACGCTTATGTTCGCAAGTCCTGAGATTCACGAGCTGCCTCTGTCATCTCCCAGGTTCATGGAGCGTCTGGAGCGCTTCCTTGCGGGGAACGGTCTCCGCTACGAGGCCATGGACAAGTATTTCGCGGTCTATGGCGAAGGGGAGGAACTGCTGGCCGGCGCAGGAATCAAGGGCGACGTGATAAAATGCGTCGCGGTTTCAGAAACGTGCCGTTCTGAGGGATTTACCGTCCCCGTGCTTTCCAGGCTCATTTCCGATGCGGCGGCACGAGGGATTACGGAGCTGAAAGTGTTCACCAAGCCTGAGTACGAATCCATCTTCAGCAGCCTGGGCTTTCGCTGTATCGCAAGGGCGCCCAAGGCCATCCTGATGGAGAACGGCAGGGGACTGGAGGAGTACTGCGAGTACCTCCGGAGCCTGCGTCGTCCCGGCCGTAACGGAGTAGTTGTGATGAACGCCAATCCCGCTACACTCGGTCATATAAACCTGCTTGAGGACTATGGCTGGGCATCTGACCGCCCTGTGGACACTCTTTATGTCATCCCGGTGAAGGAAGACCTTTCGATGTTTTCTTATCAGGAAAGGAAACATATGCTGGCGCGATGTGCGTTACAGCCGGATACGATTCTATGTGAAGGCAGCGGCTATGCGATATCAGCGCTTACATTCCCGACCTATTTTCTGAAAGACCTTTCTGATGCCGCCGAGACTCAGATGCGACTGGACCTGGATCTGTTTGGCCGGCATTTTGCTCCGGCCCTTGGCGTTTCCGTCCGCTTGGCAGGCACAGAACCGGAGGACCCTTTGACTGCCAGATATAATGAGCTGATGAAGGAAATTCTGCCGTCATATAACGTCGAGGTATTGGAAGTTCCCCGCTACACAGACGAGGATGGAGTCCCTTATTCGGCTTCCCGTGTACGTAAAGCCATCTCGGCGGGCAGTTTGTCCGAAGCTTTCAAGACAGCTGATCACTCCGCCCTGCATTTTATCTGTGCAGAACTGGCCAGGCGGGCACTGTCTATGGAACTGGACGCCCGTTTGAAACCCGGGCTTGTATGTCCGGATTCCTGTGGCGCGCATAGTGATATGGATTACACTGTGATGCAAAGGAGTATTTCCGCTATCCGCGCCCGTTTCGGGGAACTGTTCCTGAATATTTACGGCAAAGGTGATATTGATATATCGTACCTGATGGACTGGGGCAAGGAGACAGAAAGAAAGATGCTGGAGGCCACGGGCGGGATAAACACGCACAGAGGTTCGATTTTCAGTCTGGGGCTTTCGCTTGCTGCTGCATTCAATGTTGAGTTCCAGACTGAGAATGAAGACGGATTGATCGTGAACCCGATGCTGCTCGAAAAAGAAATCGTACGTCTGGCGGGAGAAATGGAATTCCAGAATCAGTCCGCAGGTGGAAGGGCACATTCGAAGTATGGCGCCAAGTCGGCCCTGCAGATGGCCCGTGAGGGCTATAGGAGCCTGTTTGAGGACTGGCTTCCTTTTTACCGGAGCCTGGATGGTGATGATTGGCGTCTGCAAAAGACCTTGCTCCGCATAATGTCAAGCCTGGACGATACCTGCGTGATTCACCGTGTCGGCTATGAACGTGCTCAGGATGTAAAGCGGGAGGCGGCAGGGCTGATTGATAATTGGAGCATTGATAGTTTGGAATACATATGCGCCAGCTATGCCGCAGAGGGCATCTCACCGGGAGGCGCAGCCGATATGCTTGCATTGACAATTTTCATTGACTCAATATTAAACTAATACTTTAACAACAAAACCACAATCAATTATGGTAGAACTAATTAATCACGGTGTTTATCTGCTGGACGGAAAGACCCTCGCAAATGAAGCCCCCCTGGCTCCCGAGGAAGCCCGCGAGAACACTATCGCTTACGGCATTCTCCGCGCCCACGAAAAAGACGGCGGCAAGGGGAAGAAGATGCGTATACTCTTCGACGCCATGGCCTCCCATGACATTACCTACGTGGGTATAATCCAGACAGCCCGCGCCAGCGGACTGGAGAAATTCCCCATCCCTTACGCGATGACCAACTGCCACAACTCCCTCTGCGCAGTAGGCGGCACAATCAACGAAGACGACCACGTGTTCGGCCTCTCCGCAGCAAAGAAGTACGGCGGTATATACGTGCCTGCAAACCAGGCGGTTATCCACCAGTACGTGCGTGAGGAGATTGCCGGCTGCGGCAAGATGGTCCTCGGCTCCGACTCCCATACCCGTTACGGCTCCCTGGGATGCATGGGTGTCG
>JAGAAU010000181.1 GCA_017615135.1 Bacteroidales bacterium
CCGGATCCGAACGTGCGGATGGTGCTTTATCAGGACCATACCTGGTGCTACATAAGCGACCCTTCCATCCATGCTTCGGACGACCTTTTCAATGAATTCTGGGATCCGGCGTCGGTGCATCCATACCGGAACGCCCCGGATACGTCCTTCAAGATGCCGGTCACCCTTACGCTGGTAGACTCCGTGAGCCGCTTTGTGATGCCCTGCGAGTCGTTCCTCCGTTCGAAATACGGCCCTCGAAGGCGTCGTTTCCATGCAGGGGTAGATCTTCCGTATCCTACCGGAACCCCGGTGAAATCTGTCTTCGACGGTCAGGTCCGCTACGCTTCCTATAATGCCGGCGGTTATGGCTTCCTTGTGGTAGTCCGGCATCTGAACGGGCTGGAAACCTATTACGGGCATCTTTCCGGATTCAACTGCAAGCCTGGAGACTGGGTGCGTGCCGGAGATGTGATCGCCTTCGGCGGCAGTACCGGCAGGTCCACGGGGCCGCATCTGCATTTTGAAACCAGATACCGGGGGCATCCCTTCGATCCGCAATGGGTCATAGATTTTGAGAAGAAACAGTTGCGCGCAGATACCCTTTTCCTGCGCCGCGATTATCTGGACCGGGGGCTCCCGTATGGTAAGTATAGTTCCGGCAAGGGAGGAACTTCCACCGCCGCTTCCGGCGAAGTTCAGCCGCTTTACCATACAGTGCGCAACGGAGACACCCTTTCCGGAATAGCCAAGAAATACCATACCACCGTAAAGGCTGTTTGCCGCCTTAACGGAATCAAGGAAACGACCGTTCTCCGGTTGGGAAAACGGCTGAGAGTGAGATAATTATGAAACCTACCGCCATATTGCTTCTGAACTGCCCGGACAGGCAGGGTATAATTACGGACATAACCAAGTTCATAACGGACAACCGCGGAAACATAGTTTACATAGACCAGTATGTGGATAAAGACAACGCGGTGCTGTTCATGCGCCTGGAATGGGAGCTGGAAGGCTTCCTTATCCCGCGCGACAAGATTGCCGAGTATATAGACACCATCTTTACCGCCCGATACGAACTGAGTTTCAATGTGTATTTCAGCGATGTGCCGCCAAGGATGGCTATTTTTGTGAGCAAGCAGAGCCATTGTCTCTATGACCTGCTGGCACGCTACAAGGCTGGCGAGTGGAATGTGGAGATACCCTGCATAGTGTCCAATCACGAAGATTTGCGGGAAGTGGCAGACCAGTTCGGCATTCCCTATTATGTCTGGTCTGTGGCGCCGGACCATTCCAATAAGGCGCAGGTGGAGAAAGAGGAGATGGAACTGCTGCGCAGGGAGAACGTAAGTTTCGTAGTGCTTGCGCGTTACATGCAGATTTTAAGCGAAGACCTGATTGCGGCGTATCCGCACAAGATTATAAATATCCACCATTCCTTCCTGCCGGCCTTCGTTGGGGCGAAACCCTACCACCAGGCGTACGAGAGGGGAGTGAAGATTATCGGTGCAACGAGCCACTATGTTACCGGTGAACTGGATGCTGGCCCCATCATAGAGCAGGATGTGGTGCGGATTTCCCATAAAGACACGCCGCAGAGTCTCATCCTGAAGGGCCGGGACCTGGAAAAAATAGTACTCAGCCGCGCCGTTACAAAGCATATAGAGCGTAAAATTCTTACTTACCACAACAAGACAGTGATTTTCGGTTAAAATGGAAATTAGAAACATCGCCATAATCGCACACGTAGACCACGGTAAAACCACGCTGGTAGACCGTATGATTTATCAGGCAAACCTCGTAAGGCAGCCTGAGAATCTTGGCCAGCTCATTCTGGACAGCAACGACCTCGAGCGTGAAAGGGGTATAACCATCCTTGCCAAAAATGTCTCCGTTATATACAAGGGCGTAAAAATCAATATTATAGACACTCCGGGCCATAGCGATTTCGGAGGTGAGGTAGAGCGCGTGCTCAATATGGCGGACGGTGTTCTGCTGCTGGTCGATGCCTTCGAAGGCTGCATGCCTCAGACCCGCTTCGTGTTGCAGAAGGCCATCCAGATGGGTAAAAAGCCGGTTGTGGTCATCAATAAGGTGGATAAGCCCAACTGCCGTCCCGACGAGGTGCAGGAAGAGGTCTTCGACCTTATGTGCAATCTGGACGCCAGCGACGACCAGTTGGATTTCACCACTGTGTTCGGTTCCGCCAAGCAGGGATGGATGTCTCTGGACTGGAAAACTCCCGGTAATGACATTACTCCGCTGCTGGATGTAATCCTTGAGGCGATTCCGGCACCTGCCGTGGTTGAGGGCACTCCGCAGATGCTCATTTCCTCTCTGGAGTACTCACCCTACGTTGGCAGGATTGCGGTAGGCAGGATTACCCGCGGAGAGCTTCGTTCCGGTCAGCAGGTGAGCCTGTGCAAGCGCTACGACATAGTTCAGAAGCAGAAAATCAAGCAGCTCATGGTCTTCGAGGGCTTGGGTAAGTCCAATGTGGAACAGGTTGGTTGCGGCGACATCTGTGCCGTGGTTGGTATAGACGGCTTTGAAATCGGCGATACCATCGCAGACTTCGATAATCCCGAATCTCTTCCGCCCATAGCAGTTGATGAGCCCACCATGAGCATGCTCTTCACCATAAATAACTCCCCCTTCTTTGGAAAGGATGGTAAGTTTGTGACTTCCAGACATTTGAAGGAGAGGTTGGAGAAGGAACTGGAGAAAAATCTCGCGTTGCGTGTAAAGCCTGGGCTTTCTGCGGATTCATTTGTGGTGTACGGCCGCGGGGTGCTTCATCTATCGGTACTGATAGAGACTATGCGCCGCGAGGGCTTCGAACTCCAGGTAGGTCAGCCGAAAGTGCTGGACAAGACCATCAACGGCCAGAGGTGCGAGCCCATTGAAGAGCTCTCCATCGAGGTTCCCGAGGAATTCGTGGGCGCCGCCATCGAAATAAGCACCCGTCGCAAGGGAGCCCTTATTCATATGGAGCCCAGGGGCGAAAGAACCCTTTTGGAATTTGAAATTCCCACCAGGGGACTTATGGGGCTGCGCTCCAACCTTCTTACCGCATCGCAGGGAGAGGCCATCGTGGCGCACCGCTTCAAGGAATACCAGCCCTACAAAGGCGAAATCGAGCACCGCAACAACGGCTCGCTCGTATCGCTCGAAACGGGAGACGCCATTGCCTATTCGATGAACAAACTCCTTGACCGCG
>JAGAAU010000182.1 GCA_017615135.1 Bacteroidales bacterium
CAATCGCTTCCGCATGAGGGCCGCCGCATTTATGAACCTTGCCCAGCAGATTGGGGAAGACAATGCCGAAGCGGGAGATTTCGGCTTTCAGCGGCTGAAGGACCAGGGACTTGCCTGGGTTCTTTCGCGCCAGTTCGTGACCTTTCACCAGTTGCCGAAATTCAAGGAGACCGTAAAGCTGCAGACCTGGCACCGTGGCGTGGAGGGGCCGTTCTATATCAGAGATTACCGGATGTATGCACAGGACGGCACCCTGCTTGTAGAATCCAGCAGCTCGTGGGTAGTGCTGAATCTTGAATCCCGGGCGATGATACTCCCGCAAAGCCTTGGCTTACAAAACGATGCAGATGAATCTGCCGGCAAACTTGGCGACAGCTCCGAGAGCGCTGCAAAACTGGTTGCCCCGAGGACGGTTGAAGCCAGACTGGCCGGCGTGCGCGACGCCCTTTATTCCGATATAGACTACAATACCCACGTAAACAACGTGCGATACATAGAGTGGGCGATGGACGTTCTGCCCTTTGAATACACCGACACCCACACAATCAAACGGCTGGACATCAACTTCAACCACGAAATCCACCCCGGCGAAAAGGCCGAACTGTGGATACGCGAACCCGGAGACGGAGTATTCTTCATAGACGGCCGTATAGACGGCCGCCAGAGCTTTATCATCCGTTTCGAGTTTGAATGAAAGTATTTACCTGACCAGACGGAAGCCAGCCTCAGCGCGGATATCGCGGGAAGAACTGCCTACAAGCACCTTGAAAGCTCCCGGTTCGGCCACCCACTCGTGGGCGGACTCATCGAAGTAACTGAGGGCGCTGCGGTTCAGACGAAACTCAACCTCACGGCTTTCGCCCGGTTCGAGATAGACTTTTCCGAATCCCTTAAGTTCCTTGACGGGACGGTCTACAGAAGCTTCTTCATCCGTAACGTATAACTGGACCACTTCGGCGCCGGCTACATCTCCGGTGTTACGCACACGTACGCGAACCTTCATTCCATCAGAGAAAGTACCGGGAACGCGAAGGTCGCTGTATTCAAAAGAGGTGTAACTCAGACCATAGCCAAAGGGGAACAGGGGTTCAACGGCCACATGGTCATACCAGCGGTAGCCTACCCAGATATCTTCGTCGTAATAGACCTGCCAGTTCCCCTCTTCATCCTGAATGCCGGGGTACTGCCGTTCTGTCTTGACAGGGCCGTCAGAGAGGGCTACCGGGAAGGTAAACGGCAGCTTGCCGGAAGGATTGACTGCTCCCGTAAGCACGTCTGCAATGGCGCGGCCGGCCTCACTGCCCAGATACCAGGCCTGAACGATGGCACCAACCTTATCCACAAAAGGCATAGCCACCGGAGAGCCTGAAATATTAACGTAAATCATATCCGGACGGGCGGCGGCGATTGCTTCTATCACTTCATTCTGCCCGTAAGGAAGTTCGTAGGCAAGACGGTCCTTACCTTCGCAATCCTGCTCCTTATTCTTGTTCAAACCACCTACAAAGACCACATAATCGGCATCCTGCACAGCTGCAAGGGCATCGGCAAGAATTACATCGGCAGGCCGGGGGTCGCTCAGGTCATAGAGGCCGTAATTGTAGTTGCCGGTGAGTTTCGGCTCTCCGACATAAGCCCTTTCGTACACCACCTCAGCTTCAGGGAACGCTTCCCGGAGACCCTGCAGCGGGGAAATCTCGTGCTGGGCCTTAAGCGAAGAGGAACTGCCGCCCACAACCATGGGGCGGATGGCATTCTCGCCGAGCACCACCACCTTGCCAACCTCGGTCTTCATCGGCAGCACGCCACTGTTTTTCAGCAGGACTATTCCTTCCGAACCTATCTTCCGGCAATCGGCAAAATGCCCGGGAGAGCACATACTGCCGCAGTTATCGCCTTGGAGGGTACGGAAGTTAAGCCGCAGCGCCCTTGAGACCTTGTCGTCCAGCTCGGATTCGGGGAGTTCCCCGGCAAGGATTTTCTGTTTGTACGCATCTGCCAGATAGTAAGCATCATAGGCATTTGCGGTATTAATATCCACTCCGTTGGTATGGGTTCCGAACTCCAGGTCCAGACCGCCCCATGCAGCCCCTTCTGTAGAATGGACGGCTCCCCAGTCACTTATAACCGCGCCGTCAAAGCCCCATTCACCCTTGAGAATATCTTTAAGCAGGCGAGGCTGGTGGGAAACCCACTCGTTCTGATACTTATTGTATGAAGACATGACAGACCACGCCCCGCCGTCCATAACGGCAGCCTTGAATGCGGGAAGGTAGATTTCATACAGCGCCCTGTCGGAGATATTGACATTGATGCTGCTGCGCATGAATTCCTGGTTATTGAGGGCGAAATGCTTGACACAGGTTGCCACATTATTGGACTGCACTCCCTTGACGTAAGGCACAGCCATTTCTCCGGCAAGGTAAGGGTCTTCGCCCATATACTCGAAGTTCCTGCCACAGAGAGGCGTACGGCAGATATTCACGCCTGGGCCAAGAAGTACGTTCTTCTTACGGTAGCGGGCTTCTTCGCCCACGCTGCGGCCATAAAGGAGGGCCAGATCCCTGTCCCAGGATGCAGCCAGGCAAGTCAGGGAAGGATATGCAGTGCAGCTGTCGTTAGTCCACCCGGCAGCAGCCCAACTGTCCCACAAAGTCTCGGGACGCACGCCGTGAGGCCCGTCGTCGCACCACAGTTCTGGCACGCCCAAACGCGGAACTCCACGGGAAGAAAACTTACTCTGGGCATGCACAACCCCGATTTTCTCATCCAGAGTCATTTGTGAAACAGTCTCGGAGACCTTGGCCTCAATTGCCTTTCCCCCGTTATCGGTACAGCCCTTGCAAAGCGGCAGGCAGAGAAATAAAACAAAAAATACTTTTTTCATACCAAAGAAGTTTCCAATAATGTAGGATTATGCATAAAATGCCGGAGCTGGCGCAGGCCGCACACCCAGTAAAATCCGTCACAGAAGCGCTCGTCCATAGACATCTGGAGAGGCATCATTTTACCCTTCTTGATTTCATTGCCCTCAACTACGGGAACCACAGATTCCTTGCCCATAGCCAGGAAGAGGCCGGTAGTGCCGAAATCGTAGAGATGATGGAAAATGGACGGGCCCTTTATAGACTTCAGATTGGTGATGAAAACCGAAGTATGGAAGGGACTGTGCTTCAGGATTGCCATAGGCAGCATACCGTGCTTATCCAGGAATTTAATGCTTCCGACCAGGAATTTTATCAGGAAATTAGGAGTAAAGGTCAGAACTCTCGCAAGCTTCTCGGTGCCGTTGTTGGCATCCTTCCGGCCGTTCTCCGCTATTACGGCATTGACTTTTTCGCGGATTTCCGCAATGGTCTCACGCCCGGTGCAGCAGATTTTGACCAGCGATTCCGGCGCATCGGGGCTGAGGCTCTTCTTAACGACGAAGGACACCTGAAGCTCGTTATGGTCGTAAACGCGGCCGTTCATAACAAAGCGGTTGAGTCCCGGATACATGGCCATTGCCCTGATTACAGAGGCAATTACAATATGCATGTATGTATATTGAACCCCAGACTCCGCATGCTTGCGGATAAAGGCATCCATAGGCTCACAGGGCACATCGCAGGTTGAAAGATTCTGCGAGTCGTGTCTTGCCGACATGATGTGGGGGACAATTTTCATGATAGGGTCCAGGTCCTTGACCTTTTTCCCGTCTGGTCTGAATCCAAACATATTATTTCGAGTACAAATATTCCAAAACTTCGCGCGGCCCGGACGACAGGAGCTCCACGCTGCCGGGAACGGGGCAGGCGGCCACTCCGGACTTATCTCCTATCCCCTTCTCCTCCAGCACCTGAATCAGGCGGCGGGCAACTGCGGGGGCCGGATCTATGAAGCGGACTCCCCGATAACCCCGCTCGGCACAGATTTTCTCCATCACCGGGCGCAGGAAGGGATAGTGCGTGCATCCCAGCACTATAATATCCGCTCCCTTCTCCAGCAGCGGCATCAGGCTTGCTGCGCAGGTCTTTTCCGCCTCGGGCCCGGACAGCACTCCCCTCTCCACAAGCTCCACGAAACCTTCGCCAACGTGCTCAACCACCTCCACTCCGTCTGAATACCGGTCTTTCATATCCAGATATTTAGACGCGCTCAGGGTACCGGCAGTTGCCAGGACTCCTATCACCCCGCTCTGCGTACCCATCGCAGCCGGTTTAACCGCAGGTTCCATCCCCACGAAAGGGACGTCATATTTCTCCCGGAGGCTGCTAATAGCCACCGCAGTCGCGGTATTGCAGGCAATTACAATAGCATCGGCCCCGCGGGAAAGCAGCAGTTCGCAAATGGAATGGCAGCGCTGGAGTATAAACTCCCGGCTCTTGGTTCCGTACGGGCAGTTGGCATTGTCTGCGTAGTATATATAACTGGCCTCCGGCAGGACTTTACGTATTTCCCGCAGGACGGAAAGACCTCCTGAGCCAGAATCCATTACTCCTATAACAGCCATATCTTTACGAAGTTAATCATATTTTTCGTCAATGACAAATTTTGATTATTTTTGCACTATTATAATTTAACCATGGAGAGCAGATGACAACAACATCAGATCAAATCAAAGCTCTGCATCAGCGTATGGAAACGCTGGGGAGGTGTCTTTGACATCGCTGAAAAGCGGGAAAAAGTCAGACAAAACGAACTCAAAAGCCAGGAACCCTCATTTTGGGACGACCCTAAAGCGGCCGAAGCATTCCTGAGAGAGGCCGGAAGCCTTAAAAACAGCCTTGCCGCCTATGATGCGGCAAAAACCCTCGTAAATGACCTGGACGTACTGCTCGAGTTGGAGCCGGACGGGGAGGAAATCGATGCTACCTACGCATCTGCGCTCTCGGCCGTAGAAGACCTGGAACTTCAGAACATGCTGGGAGAGGAAGGCGATAAGCTCGGGGCCGTGCTTACCATCAACAGCGGCGCCGGCGGCACTGAATCCAACGACTGGTCTGCCATGCTGATGCGAATGTATCTGCGCTGGGGCGAACGCAACGGCTATAAAATGACCGTCACCGAGGAACTGGAGGGCGATGAAGCCGGCATAAAGAGCGCTACCATCCAGTATGAGGGAGAATATGCCTACGGCTATCTGAAAGCCGAGAGCGGGGTGCACCGCCTGGTGCGCATCTCACCCTTCAATTCCCAGGGCAAACGCCAGACCACCTTCTCGTCCGTATTCGTGTATCCTTTGGTAGACGACAGCATCAACATAGAAATCAACCCTTCTGACATAGAGTGGGATACTTTCCGCAGCGGCGGCCACGGCGGCCAGAACGTGAACAAGGTGGAAACAGGAGTACGGGTAAGGCACATCCCCACCGGCATCACCGTAGAAAACACCGAAACCCGTTCCCAGCAGGACAACCGTCAGAATGCGCTGCGCATACTGAAATCGCGTCTCTACGATATCGAGCTCAAGAAGCGCCAGGAAAAGCAGGCGGAACTGGAGGGTCAGAAGAAGAAAATCGAATGGGGCTCGCAGATACGGTCTTATGTGCTGCACCCATACAAGATGGTGAAAGACCTGCGCACCGGCTATGAGACCGCCGACACCCAGGGCGTCCTGGACGGCGACCTCAACCCCTTCATCAAGAAATTCCTGATGGAAAATTGATCATAAACATATACCATAATGGCAGTAGAATTTAAATATGCCCCGATGTTTCAGCTGGGCGAAGACAAAACAGAATATTACAAGATTCCGGGATCGGAGAAGCTCGTGAAGACTTCCAAGTTCGGCGGCCACTGCGGATGCGGCGGCAAAACCATTCTGGAGGTTTCTCCGGAGGCCCTTACGCTGGTTGCCCAGCAGTCCTTCCACGACTGTCAGTTCATGCTGCGCCGCGCCCATAATGAGCAGGTGGCCGCCATCCTTCAGGATCCAGAGGCCAGTGAAAACGACAAGTACGTAGCCCTTCAGTTCCTTCGCAACGCCGAGACAGCGGTCAAGGGCATCCTGCCGTTCTGCCAGGATACGGGTACGGCCATCATCCACGGCGAGAAGGGTCAGAGGGTATGGACGGATTTTGAAGACGAAGAAGCCTTAAGCCGCGGCGTGTTCAACACCTATACGCAGGAGAATCTGCGCTACAGCCAGAATGCCCCTCTCGATATGTACAACGAGGTAAACACAAAATGCAATCTGCCTGCGCAAATCGACATAGAGGCCACCCAGGGCAGTGAGTACCGCTTCGTAATGGTGGCCAAGGGCGGCGGCAGCGCCAACAAGACCTACTTCTATCCGATGACCAAGGCGACGATTCAGAACGAGGGAACGCTGCTTCCTTTCCTGGTAGAAAAGATGAAAAGCCTCGGTACGGCAGCCTGCCCGCCTTACCACATCGCCTTCGTGATTGGCGGCACCAGCGCAGAAAAGAATCTTCTCACAGTGAAGCTGGCCAGCATCAAATACTACGACGGCCTGCCCACTTCCGGCGACGAGACCGGCCGAGCGTTCCGCGACATCGACCTTGAGCAGAAATTACTGAAAGAGGCGCAGAAAATCGGCCTCGGCGCACAGTTCGGCGGCAAATATCTGGCCCACGACATTCGCGTAGTGCGCCTTCCCCGCCACGGCGCCAGCTGCCCCATCGGCATGGGCGTAAGCTGCTCTGCAGACCGCAACATCAAGAGCAAAATCAATGCGGACGGCGTATGGATTGAAAAACTGGACACCAACCCTTCCGAGCTCATTCCGGAAGAATACCGCCGCCCCGGCGAGGGCCCGAAGGGCATCGAAATAGACCTTGACAAGGGCATAGACGCTGTGCGCAAAGAGCTGACTAAATATCCCGTGAGCACCCGCGTTAACCTCAAGGGGACTATTATCGTCGCCCGGGATATAGCGCACGCAAAGCTGAAAGCCCGTCTCGATGCAGGCGAAGGACTGCCGCAGTACTTCAAAGATTATCCGGTCCTGTACGCCGGACCTGCCAAGACACCGGCCGGGTATCCCTGCGGGTCGATGGGCCCCACCACCGCCAACCGCATGGACCCGTATGTGGATGAATTCCAGGCGAATGGCGCTTCGCTCGTGATGATTGCCAAAGGCAACCGTACGCAGCAGGTTACAGACGCCTGCCATAAGCACGGGGGGTTCTATCTGGGGACAATCGGCGGCGTAGCCGCTATCCTCGCGCAGGAGAACATCAAGTCCATCGAGTGCGTAGAATTTCCTGAACTGGGCATGGAGGCTGTGTGGAAAATCCGTGTGGAAGACTTCCCGGCTTTCATCCTGGTAGACGACAAGGGTAACGACTTCTTCAAGCAGTTCTGATGAAGCGGGCGCTCCGCATCCTACTTTATATTGCAGGCTCGCTGACAGTTCTTCTGCTGGCGGCCATGCTGGGACTGCAGATTTACTTCGACTCCGACAGGGGCGCGAAGCTGGTGCAGGACCTCGCGGGCAAGTACATGGACGCCAGGCTGGATTTTTCCCGCCTGACGCTTTCCACGATGAAACGCTTCCCCTCGATTATGCTGGATGCGGACAGTATTTCCATAACCTATCCACATTCCCGATTCGATTCCTGCGGCTCCGCTGCGGTAAGCAGCCGCCTTTTGAACGCCGGACGCGGAGAAGAGGCCGACACCCTGCTCAGCCTGAACTCCCTGCACCTGAAAGTTAATCCCTGGCATCTGCCTGCAAGGAGACTGCGGGTGCTTTATGCCGATTTCGAGGGAATACGGCTCTTCGCCCACGAGTACGATTCAACCCACGCCAACTGGAAGATTTTACCTCCATCGAAGGAATCCGACGGAGAATCTTTCATCCGATGGATATCCCTGGGGCATCTGGGCATTAGCGGAAGAAACACTTTCGTTTATACAGCAGCTCAGAATACGGTTTTTGCCGGAGCAATGCTGAAGTCTCTGGAACTCGGCGGCGGTATGCG
>JAGAAU010000183.1 GCA_017615135.1 Bacteroidales bacterium
ATGATGTCGCCCTTGCGCTCGCGGGAGAAGAAGCCCAGGGGCAGGGATAGAATCTTGTCGTAAATCTGGGTGCGGAGGTCCTTCACTATGCCCGTGCGTATGGGAACCATTACCGCAGAAGCTCCGAAGTAGCAGGATGTCTTCAGAAAAGTCATGACGCACAGGAAGATGCAGAGCAGGAGCAGAACCTTTCCGGGACCGTACAGGCCGATGTACTCCGATACCATGGCGTACATGTTGGTTACAGCCTTTTCCTTTATGGAGGCCACTCCGCTCCAGGGGATGAAGTTATAAACGCTCTGGTCCACGCTGAAAAGAATCTTCAGGATGGGGATAATGAGCGTAAAGGAGAAAATATTGAAGATGGCCGACAGTATGCTCATCACGATGCTCCCTCCAAGATACCTCCTGTAGGGCAGGGCATAACGCACGAGCATATTCCAGAATTGTCTCATAAGAAAGACAAATATAAGGAGCTTTCCTTACAAATCAAACATGGGGGATGCCGTTTCCCTCGGGAGCGGTACCAGCCTTTTCTCCGGGGGCAGGCTGCCGCGTGAGGCTTCGAACGCCAGTTTGGGAGTATTGTTGTGGGAACTTATGTGGCAGAGGAACACGCTGCGCAACCCATCGTGGTCGAAGTGCCGTATGGCTTCGGCACACTCCGCGTTGGACAGATGCCCGTGGCCGCCGCATATTCTGTCCTGCAGTTCCTTCGGGTACGGACCGCCGCGCAGCATTTCCAGGTCGTAATTCGATTCAATCACTACGCAGTCTGCCTGCGATGCGTATGCGAGGGCCTGCGGGGTTATCTTTCCGCAGTCTGTGATGAGCACGAAGCGAAATTCCGAATCCAGGCAGACGGCATATCCTACTGTATGAGTGGCGTCGTGCGGAACGTCGAAGCTGCGTACGCTGATGCGGCTGTCGGCCACCTGATTCCATCCGTCTTTGAGAAATGCGCTGCAGGCGGGCAGCCAGGCGCTGCAGGAAGGCTGGGTGAACAGAGCTTTCCTTAGCTGCGGAGGCATCCAGACCGTTTTCTTGAAGTGCTTGCAGACAGATCCGAGCGAGCGCACGTGATCTGCATGGTCGTGGGTTATCAGAACGGCATCCAGACATTCCGGACTTATGGAATTCTCTGCAAGATGTTTCTTTATGCGCTTCGGGCTCACTCCGGCATCTATCAATATGGCTGACGCTATGCTGCCGTCTTCCTCGATTCCAAGAAAGTAACAGTTGCCGCAGCTGCCGCTGGAGAACGACCTGAACTTAATTTTTTTCATCCTCCTTGCAATACTTGCTTATTACGCTGTATGCCTCGGCCACTCCAAGCTCTCCGGCGCGGGACAGGTCTATGCAGCCTTTCTCCTTGTCTTTCAGGAATATGAGTACAAGCCCGCGGTTGTAGAAGGCGTCTCCCATACCGGGATACAGGCTGATGGCCTGGCCGTAGTTGGAGACCGCCTCCACCAGTTTGGACGACAGGCACTGAAGGTTGGCGAGGTTGTAGTGGAGGTAGGGGAGGTCTGGCAGAATCTCTAGGGCCTCCTCAATATCGGCAATGGCTTCGGAATAGTCGTAGCTGTGAGTCGTGGCATCTCCCAGATTGGCTCTGGTGTTACCTTTGTCGTCCAGGGTAATTGTCTGCACGTTCTTCTCCATCGAGGCTATAAAGTCTGTCATTTCAGCCTTAAGGGCTGCCCTGTTCATGAGGTAGAGAGCCTTGTAGTAGCGGGAATACTTGTCTGCTTCGCTGTCGTTAGGAGCCAGGCGGATTGCTTCGTTGAAGTTTGCAAGCGCCTTGTTGAACTGCTTCTTCTGAATCTCGGCCAATCCCTTGAGGAAGTACGCCCGTGCGGTATTCTCTTTGGTGTAGAATATGGTTTCTGCGCTGCTGTCCGAGGTGCTGACGGCAAGGGCAACCGGCGATGTGGCTATGAAGAGATCCAGCAGGGGGTTCTCGTATCGTCCTTCCAGCATGGAATTCCCGTAAGCCTTGTCTTTTGTGAAACTTACGCGGTACAGGGGTTTGAGGTTTATGTCCACAACCCTGTGCTGCAGGAGTTCGTTGTTGAAATCCTTGTGGGCGAAATCGGCATCCAGGGCCAGGAGGCTGTTGAATTTGGCGCTGGTGTCCGCGAGCGCCGCATCGCCGTTGTTCCTGGACCGGTATTCCTGCACCTTCCTCTGGGCTGTGTTGTAGTCTTCCCTGGATTCCCGGCGCATTCCCAGCAGATTCTTTACGTAGGAACGGTTGAGGTAGGCCTTGGCAAAATCCGGATAGAGCCTGATGGCGGTGTCGTAGTCTTCGATTGCCGCCCTGTAACTGCCTTTTTCTATGTAGAACGCCGCCCTGTTGAAGTGGGCGAGCACATTCCCGGGATTGATGGTCAGCACCCTGTCCATATCTGCGAGGGCCCGGTCGATATCGCCCACCTGGGCGTAGATTAGACTCCTGTTGTACAGAGTCAGAGCGTTCCCCGGTTCTTCCTCGAGGATTTTGTCGAGGTCTTTCATGGCCGCCATGTAATCTTTTCTGCCATAGAAGAGTATGGCGCGGTTGAACAGGGCAAGGGTGCTGGTGCTGTCCAGGTCCAGGGCCTTGTTCAGGTCGTCCAGAGCCTGGTCTTCGTCGTGCAGCATAGCGTAAAGGGCTCCCCGCCGGATGTACGATTCAGGCTCGAACCGGTCCAGCGCAACGGCCTTGTTATAATCGGCAAGGGCCTTCAGGCTGTCTCCGAGGAAGAGCTGGCAGGCTCCGCGGTTGAGAAAGGCGCTGGCATCGGACGGCTCCTTGTGGATATAGCGGTTGAAGTCTGCTACTGCATCGTTGAAGCGCCTGGCCAGGAAGTAGGTTACTCCGCGGCTGTAGTACAGTCCGTTGAAGCCGGGGCGCAGGTTGATAGCGGTCTTAAGGTCTTCCAGTGCCTTGTCGTACTCTCCGGAACGGCTCCAGGTGATGGCTCTGTAGTGGTATCCGTTGGTGAATACAGGGTTGATCCTCACAGAGGAATTGAAGTCCTGCCGGGCTCCGCGCAGGTCTCCCAGGTTGTATTTGGCGATTCCCCTCCAGAAGAAACTCCAGTAATCAGTGGAATCCAGTCTGGTCAGGATGTTGAAATTCTCGATAGCCAGCGCATATTTCCCCTCCTGAAGGGCATTGCGCCCCCTCCAGGAGAAAACGTCCTTGTCCCACTGTGCGTTCAGGGCTCCGGCGCACGCGAACAGAAGGACGGCTATGGCTGTCGCCGCTCTTTTCATTCCCGCATCAACAAGCGTTTCTCTGCCATCTCTGCATATTTTGTGCCCGGACGGCCATAATTCACATAAGGATGTATGCTGATTCCTCCACGCGGGGTGAAGAAGCCGCAAACCTCGATGTAGCGGGGATCCATAAGCTTGATAAGGTCCTGCATGATAACATTGACGCAGTCTTCGTGGAAGGCTCCGTGCGAGCGGAAACTGAAGAGGTAGAGTTTAAGGCTCTTACTCTCCACCATCTTCTTGTCCGGGATATAGCAGATGCGTATTTCGGCAAAATCCGGCTGCCCTGTTATGGGGCAAAGGCTGGTGAATTCCGGGCAGTTGAATCGCACCCATGTGTCGGTTTCGGGATGACGGTTGGAGAAAGCCTCCAGCATTTCAGGGGAATAATCCTGCCGGTATTCGGTTTTTGTTCCGAGGGCCTTCAGACCCTCGTCTTTCCTTTCGCTAATCATAAGTCAAATATTTTGAAAGGGTTGTAGGAAATATCAGTATCGAAGACATCGGTCTCTTCCAGGGCTTTGACTTTCTTTACCACCACTGCCGTGAGCGGCAGAACCACCAGCTCATACAGCAGCTTGAAGCTGACCTGTGCCAGCATTATGGGCAGCATCTGCTTGAAAGACAGCCCGAAGAAGGCTATGGGGATGAAAATCAGCGAGTCTGCGCATTCTCCGGCCACGGAAGACAGCACTGCTCTTATGCCGAAGCGCTTTCCCTTGTCTGCGACCTTCATTTTGCTCATTACCAGTGCATTGATGGTGGAACCCGCCACGAATGCCAGGAGCGACGCCAGCACTATACGCGGGGCCATGTTGAAGATGGCGTCGAAGTGGGCTGCTCCGTCCCAGAAACTGGCGGCCGGCAGTATTACAATCAGCTGTCCCATCAGCACTACGGCCAGGTTCATTGCGAACGCGGTCCAGATTACAAAGCGTGCTCTGCGAAATCCCCAGACTTCCGAGATGCAGTCGTTAAGGATGTACGAGAAGGGAAAAACCAGAACTGCGCCGGGCAGGTTGATGCCGGCTATGCAGATTATCTTGCTTGCAAAAAGATTTGAAGAAATGAGGCATACTACTAACAGTATGGCCATCAGAACGAATGTCGTCGAGAATTTGTTTTTCATTGATGCAGTTTTTATAGTGGTACCTGTTACACTTGCCGGGCCCTGCCGGCTCGCCGCAAAGGTAGATATTTTTATTGGTTTTTTGCTCAGAATTGTTAAATTTGCATCGGACTGGGCCCTTTTTGCCTATGCTGGAAAATGTAAAACAACATATTTCAGAGTTGATTGCTCTGTATGAGGGTGAAAAACAGAAAGCCGATAAACTTTCTGAACGCCTGAAAGAGAGTGAAGACAAAGTTGCGGCCCTTTCCGCGCAGATTGTTGAATTGAGCAGACAAATAGACAATATGCAGCTTTCTCAGGCCTTTATGGCTTCGGGAGACAGTTCCCAGGCCAGGGCCCGGATAGAGAAACTGATACGTGAGATCGACAAATGCATAAAACAGCTTGAGAAGTAGATGGCTCAGAGCATTAAAATCAAAATCGCCGGCAGGGAATACCCTTTCCAGGTAACTTCCGAAGACCAGGAACACTACATGCGTCTGGCGGCCGACGATGTGAATGAAACCCTCGCCACCTATTCCCAGAAGTTCCCGGATAAGGAACTTGCAGACAAGTTGGTTTTTGTCGCCCTCATAGAGACTATGGCCAGGCTTCGCTTCCAGAAGAAGGCAGCGTTGGCCGAACAGGAGGCAAACTCGCTGGGAAGCGAGCTTAAGGCCTACCTGGAGTCTGTTTCAAAGAAATAAAGTTGCCGTCAGGCCCATCTTCTGAAAACAACAAGTTCTTCGGAACCGGGTCAGCTCGAGGCAAGGAAGGCAAGCCCGCCGGACGGGAAGCCCGATATGCAGCGGAGCCCAAATCTTAACGGATAGTTTTTCTGAAAATCCGGCTGACGGCTTTTTTTACAACGGCATCTGCGCATAAAGTGCGAGGTGCCGTTTTTTTATGAAACTTGTTAATTACTAAATAATTATGCAAATACTGTTTTATATAATCGCAGCCGTAGCCGGAGCCGTCCTGGCCCTGGCGGCATGGATACTTATAACCCGCGCGTCTGCAAAAGGCAAGGCCGATGCCATCATCAGCAATGCCGAACTGGAAGGAGAGCGGATCAAGCAGCAGAAGATACTGCAGGCCAAGGAGAGATTCCTCCAGCTGAAAGCCGAGCACGAGGAGCATGTGAACCGTCGCAACGCGGACCTCAACGAGAGGGAAAACGGCGTGCGTCAGAAAGAAAATCAGATTAAAGAGCAGATGTCTGAACTCGGGCGCCGTCAGCACGACCTGGATTCCCGCATGGGGCAGGTGAATTCCCAGAGGGAAAAGCTAGAGCGTAAGAGCGCCGAGTACGACGAACTGCTTTCCCAGGTGAACAGGCAGTTGGAAACCGTGGCCGGAATGACCGCGCAGGATGCCCGCAATATGCTGATAGAGAACCTGAAGGCCGAGGCTCGTACCGCAGCCCAGGCATACATCAACGACACTATGGACGAAGCCAGGCTGAACGCCGTAAAGGAGTCCAAGCGCATAGTCATCAACACTATCCAGAGGATTGCCACGGAAACTGCCATAGAGAATGCGGTTACCACCTTCCCTATAGAAAACGAGGAAGTCAAAGGGCGCATTATCGGTCGTGAAGGGCGTAATATACGTGCCCTCGAGGCTGCCACCGGCGTTGAAATCGTGGTGGACGACACTCCCGACGCCATACTGCTTTCAGGCTTCGATCCCGTGCGCCGCGAGGTGGCGAGGCTCTCCCTGCATCAGCTGGTAGTGGATGGCCGCATCCATCCTGCCCGTATCGAAGAAGTGGTTGCAAAGGTTACGCGTCAGCTCGAGGACGAGATTCTCGAAACCGGCAAGCGCACCTGCATCGACCTCGGCATTCACGGTCTGAACATCGAGCTCGTGAAGCTTATCGGCCGCATGAAATACCGTTCCTCTTATGGGCAGAACCTTCTCCAGCACTCTCGCGAGGTTGCGAACATCTGTTCCATCATGGCGGCAGAGCTGGGGCTCAATCCCAAGGTGGCCAAGCGCGCCGGTCTCCTGCACGATATAGGTAAGGTCTCCGATGCAGACCCGGACCTGCCGCATGCCCTTCTGGGTGCCAAACTGGCAGAGCAGTGCAAGGAACGCCCGGAAATCTGCAACGCCATCGGCGCTCACCACGAGGAAATGGAGATGACATCCATCTACTCCCCGATAGTGCTGGTTGCAGACGCAATATCCGGTGCCCGTCCCGGTGCCCGCAGGGAAGTGATCGAATCCTATATTAAGAGGCTCAAGGGTATGGAAGACCTGGCGGCATCTTATCCGGGAGTTACCAAATCCTACGCAATTCAGGCAGGACGCGAACTGCGTGTGATAGTTGGCGCCGAGGAAGTCTCTGACGAGCAGGCGGCCCGTCTCTCCACAGACATCGCCCAGCGCATCCAGGACGAGATGACCTATCCCGGCCAGGTGAAGATTACAGTTATCCGCGAGACACGTTCGGTAGCCATCGCCAAATAAAAATCTGCCGGGAGTGATCAGCGAGGAACAAGCCAGGCAGGACATCAGGGAACTGCTGGAGTACATCGGGGAAGACCCGGACCGGGAAGGTCTCCGGGAAACCCCCGACCGCATTCTCCGCATGTTCAAGGAAATGTTCCGGGGTTACGACGAGTCTGAAAAGCCCGTCATAACCACCTTCCGCAATGGGACGGACGGTATAGTCTACGACAATATGGTGGTAGATACCGGCACGTTCTATTCTGTCTGCGAGCACCATTTCCGCACCTTTTTCGGGGAATACTGGTTTGCATACGTCCCTCATAAGAAGGGCAAGATTCTCGGACTCTCCAAAATCGGCAGGGCGGTGGATTACTGCGCCGCAAGGGCTCAGGTGCAGGAGAGGCTGGTTCACGATGTGGTGCGTATGCTCTCAGAGGCCCTGGACGATGAA
>JAGAAU010000016.1 GCA_017615135.1 Bacteroidales bacterium
AGTAAAAGTCGTCTCCGCCACTGTGGAAGTTGAACTTTTCACGATTGCATAAGCTGTCAGTCCGCTCAGTACCACTGATACCAGAACTGTCAAAAGAGTTTTTTTCATATAGTGTGCTTTTTTCTTATTAAGAAACCCAAAATTTGTGCCAAATGCTCTAAAATCCGGAGAATTTGTTATTTTTGCAAAGATAAAGGATAAACAAAACTACGAGATATGGAATTCAAGATTTCTAGCGCTGAATTGCTTAAGAGCATAATGGATGTTTCCAGGGCCATCCCCACCAAGACGACCTTACCCATCCTGGAGAATTTCCTCTTCAAACTTACGGACGGATCACTGGAGATAACCGCATCAGATCAGGACCTTACGCTGCGCACCACCATCAAGGTGGAGAGCAGCACATCCGACGGAGCAATGGCGGTACCTGCAAGACAGCTTACCGAACTGCTGAAGGCCCTGCCCGATCAGCCCGTAACCATCAAGCTCGGCGGCAATTCCTTCGAATGCATCTGGAACAACGGTAATTCCTCTCTCCCCGTTTTTCCCGCTGAAGACTATCCGGAGATAACCTCTACCGCAAAGGATGCTGCCGAGGTCGTATTCCCTTCAGGCGTGCTTCTGGAAGGCATTTCCAGCACCATCTACGCCACCGCAGACGACGAGATGCGCCCTGCCATGAACGGAATTTTCTTCGACATGGAGCCTGAATCCACTACCATGGTGGCATCAGATTCACATAAACTGATATGCTACACCTCTGCCGGCGTCAAGACGGCCCAGAAGGAATCCTTCATACTGAACAAGAAACCCGCGGGCGTGCTCAAATCCCTGCTGGACAAGGACGGAGGAGATGTAAGCGTGCGCTTCGATTCCAACAACGTCTGCTTCAGCTTCGGAGACACCACCATGATCTGCAGGCTCATCGTGGGCAAATACCCCCAGTACCGCAGCGTCATCCCCCAGAACAACTCCAATATTCTCAAGATAGACCGCAACCAGCTGCTGAATACCGTGCGCCGCGTGGCCGTCTGCGCCAAC
Source organism: Bacteroidales bacterium (assembly GCA_017615135.1). Lineage (GTDB taxonomy): Bacteria > Bacteroidota > Bacteroidia > Bacteroidales > UBA932 > Cryptobacteroides. Next base: position 1,042 of record JAGAAU010000016.1, read on the forward strand.
AAGTCTTCGAACCATATCAAGTTCGACCTCAAGCAGGGCCAGCTGGAAGTTACCGCCCAGGATCTCGGATTCGCCCTCGCAGCATACGAGAAGCTGGAATGCGACTATAACGGAGCAGACCTTACGATTGGATTCAAATCCTCCTTCCTCATTGAAATGCTTGCCAACATGAACTGCGAGAACATTGTCATGAAGTATCTCGATTCCAGGCATGCCGCCCTCATCATTCCTGCGGAAGAAGAGGAGGAAAGCGGAAAACTCTGCGGCATTCTGATGCCGATAATGGTTTCATAGGAGACTCGCCATGGAGCTTAACCTGTCCAGGCCCCTGCTTTTTTTCGATATTGAGAGCACGGGGCTGAGTATTCCTTCCGACAGCATCATAGAGCTGAGCTTCGTAAAGGTCTTCCCCGGCGGCGAGCAGCGCATCAAAACCTGGAAAATCAAACCCTGGGACTACGAGGCAAAATGCCAGAAACCCATAGACCCTGCCGCATCGGCCGTCAATGGCATTACCGACGACATGCTCACAGACTGCCCCCGTTTCTCCGAAGTGGCGGGCGAGGTGGAAGAATGGCTCTCCGGCAGCGACCTTGCCGGTTTCAACTCCGCCAAATTCGACCTTCCCATGCTGAGCGAGGAGCTGGAAAGGCTGCGCAAGTATGAAGGGCGCCGGATTGGGGTGGACCTTCACTCCGCCCTCATGGTAGACGTGCAGAACATCTATCACGCCATGGAACCGCGCAACCTGAAGGCGGCCTACCGATTCTACTGCGGCGGCAAGGATTTCGATAATGCCCATACGGCAGAAGCGGACACCATCGCCACCTGCGAGGTCCTCAAAGGCCAGCTTGACAGATATCCGGACCAGCTAAAGAACGACGTGTCCTTCCTTGCATCCTTTGCGCCCAAGAGATTCGTAGATTTCTCGGGCAATCTGGTCCTTAACGACAAGGGAGAGGCCTGCATCAACTTCGGCAAACACAAGGGCAAAACAGCCAGGGAGATTTTCCGGACCGAACCTTCATATTTCGCCTGGATACAGAACAGTAATTTCACGCTCGACACCAAGCGCCAGTTCGCCCTCCTGGAAGAAAAATTCAGGGAAGAAAGCCGAAAACCGCTGGACGAAGCCCAGACACGCAAGGCAGCCGAAGACCTGGCCGCAAAATTCAATACGGGTTCATTGTTTTAAGTCATGAAACTCATTCCTATATATACTTGGAATAAAAGCCTGTTCAACCTTAACCGCAAAAGCGACAAACTGACAAAAAAGCCATGGTTCCAGGGCATGCTGCTACTGGCCTGCGTGATTCTGGCCATGCTGCTGGCGAACCTGCCTTTCACAAAAACGGCCTACCATGCCTTCCTGAACACGGCGGTCACCATTAATATGCAAAGTCCAAGCGGGCTGATAGATTTCCATTTCCCGAAGGACATGACCGTGGAGAAATTCATCAACGACATACTGATGGTGATTTTCTTCTTTACCGTAGGGCTGGAGATAAGGCGGGAAACTGCCGACGGAGAACTCTCTTCCGCAAAGAAGGCGATGCTCCCGGTAATTGCCGCATTCGGCGGTGTGCTCTTCCCCGCCATCATCTATATTGCAATCAATGCAGGGACTTCTGCTGCCAGCGGCTGGGGCATCCCCACGGCCACCGACATAGCTTTCGCGGTCTGCATACTGTCTGTGCTTGGAAAAAAGGTTCCGTCCTCTCTCAAAGTCTTTCTGACCGCTCTTGCAATTGCAGACGACCTCATCGCCATCCTGGTGGTGGCGTTCTTCTACGGCGGGGCGGTGAACATCAAACTGCTGCTGATTTCGCTGGTTGTGATTGCTGCGGCCTTGCTGCTCCGCAGACTCGGGGAAAAGCACCTCTTCCCCTACCTGTTATGCGCAGTCATCGTATGGGCCCTGTTCTATTATTCAGGAATTCACGCAACCATGTCGGGTGTGGTAATGGCCTTCCTTATTCCCGCTACGGCCCGATACAATAAGGCTCAGTACTATCACAAGCGCAACCACTACATACAGATGCTGGACAAATACGGAGAGATGGAAGATACAGAAGACTTCCCCACCGGCCCGCAGAAGCACTGCCTCAGGCGGCTGCACAACATTGCTCAGGGGTCTATGGCCATGAGCTATAGGGTGGAACATACTCTGTCTCCATGGGTGAATTACGTAATCATGCCCATCTTCGCCTTAGCCAACGCCGGCGTAGAAATCAACAGTGTTGCACTCGGGAATATAGGGCTTGGAATCTTC
>JAGAAU010000184.1 GCA_017615135.1 Bacteroidales bacterium
CTTCTACATACCCGCTTGCTTCACCTTCCTCTATGGCAGCACGGAGAGCTGCTATCTTTTGCTCATCCTCCTCAAGCCTTCTGAGCCCGGCACGAATCACCTCGCTGGCATTCGTGTAACGGCCACCAAGGACACTAGCCTGGATAAATGAGTCAAAATGAGATCCTAATGCAACAGTAGTTGTTTTCATTTCAATCTATATTTGCCACAAATATAAGAAATATTCTTATGGCAAACAAAGAGCCACCTCATCCGCATCGACGTAACGCATCACACCGGGACAGTCCTCCGCGGGTGTGGATGTCAAGCAGGTTAGTCACTCTATTCGTTATATTCCGGCAACGCCGGTGACAATAATGCCAATTCCAAAGTAAAGCATCAGGCAGCAACAGAGGCGTGCCTTGGTATCCTTTGCAGCATAGATATTAAGCAGCAAGGCGCCAATGATGGTCAACACTCCCAGTATGGCCCCGGCTCCTTTAAACCAAATCTCTTCCTCCATGAGCGAATGTACCAGCGGATAAGTACCAATCAAGACAAAGTGCCCGAACCAGTTGCCTACAAACGAGAGCACGAACACCCATACGCCCCAACTGAAGGACTGATGCCTTGAGCAATAAACCAGCAGGATGGTAGTGATGATTACCAGAAAGATTGCCGATGCTCCCTCTATGTGAGGAAAACACATCAGATAATCTTCGCATTCAATGCTGAAATGCCAGGCACATTCCCCGACAGACTGCCACAGAAGCGTACCGCCGGTATAGCCAATAAAGAAGGCGGGAAGAATCTGCCCCATCTTTCCTCTTCTGTCAGCAAAGTATGCCAGCACAAAGGAGAGGACAAACCCACAAATCATAAATGCCATCCGCATCGGGTTTGGATCAACCGTTTCCCCATCATCCACATGTACAGGGATAACCGGCTCCATGCCGGAACCAAGGTACAGGCAAAGGGCAAAGATGCCCACCAGAATAGCGGTAATCCCCAGGATGCCGCCCATCGGCAGTATTCCTTCCTTGATGATTTCACGGCGTGATGCCGCAGCCTCTTTTGACCAGGCAAAATGTTTCATACTTCTGTTTATGCCCCAGAAGACTTCCGGTTAACGGATTCCTTTCGCGTAACACCAAGACGGGCTTCGACCACGTTAATGATATAATCGCCGGTCTTTTCGCATTCTCCGATAAGGTCGCCGAATACGGCACCGCTGTCGTAACCATAAACGTGCTTGTTCATGTTGTCTATATTATCCTTCTTAAGTGAAGTCCGCATGGCGTTAATACGCGATTCAATAGCGTCTGAGTCAGACAATTGCAGGTTTTCCCGCCTACCTGCCAGCGCTTTGTTCATCTGAGAGATTGCTTCGCCGACAAGATTCAACATCCGGGCGATGTCGTCATCTTGTTCCTTGGTGAATACAATCTTATTGTCGTGTTTGCGTTTGAAGAAACGGGCCATATTGAAGAAACTGTCGCCTACAGATTCCAGCTCTCCAATCTGACGCAGCATCGACCGGATCTTCTGCTTAGTGTCATCGGACAGATGAGCATCGCCTATATCTCCCAGATATCTACCGATTTCATTCTCCAGCCGGTCGCTGAGGTCCTCGTATTTTTCGATACGGTCATAGAGCTTTTGGAACCCATCGTCGGCCGTAGTGGAAAGATCCACCACCAGCTCGTGCATCTTGGTCATCTTCTCGCCGAACCCGACAATTTCTTTCTGAGCCTGCAGCACGGAGATTTCCGGTGTTTTCATAATACCGCCGCGAATGAATTGCAGACGGAATTCATCTTCCTCCTCAGACTTGCGGGGCTTGATCAAGCGGCATACCACTTTCTCCAATTGAGGTATGAAGCCTATCAGCAATGCCGTGTTGATAACATTGAATCCCGTATGGAAGGCCGCCAGGGCAAATGTCAGACGGGCCGGCTCAACACTTTCTGCCGCCGGGTCGATGCCCACTATGCGGCAGACGGTGCGGACGAAGGGGAAGAACAGCGCCAGCATCCAGAGGACGCCGAAGACATTGAACAGCAAGTGCGCCATAGCCGCCCGCCTGGCCTGGGTATTGGCGCTGAGCGCTGCAATATTGGCGGTAAGCGTAGTGCCGATGTTTTCACCCATAACAAGGGCGATACCCTGGAATATGGTAATGGCTCCTGTTGAGCACAACACCATCGTGATGGCCATCAGCGCAGCGGATGACTGCGCAATGCAGGTCAGCACCGTTCCGATAAGCAGGAACAGCAGGATGGTCCAATAACTGCCGGAGTCGAAGGAAGCAAAGAAATTGACCACTTCCGGTTTGCTGGCCAGATCCATCTCGATTCCGGCCTGTCTGAGCATACCGAGCGCGAAGAGCAGGAAGGACAAACCAAACAGAAAGTCCCCGAAATAACGATGTTTCCCTATCTGGATAATCACGATACCGATGAGGAATGCGGGCCACACCAGATTGGCGATGTTGAAGGAGAACCCGGCCGACATAATCCAGGCACTCATCGTGGTACCGATGTTGGCGCCCATAATCACCGAAATGGCCTGACTGAGCGTAAGCAAGGCGGCGTTGACGAAGGAGACAGTCATCACGGTGGTTGCGGCGGACGACTGGACGGCGACGGTAACGAGAGCGCCGGTCGCGACACCGGAGAACCGGTTTGTGGTCATGGAGCCGAGAAGGTGGCGGAGTCCGGGACCTGCCATTTTCTGCAACGCCTCGCTCATTACCTTCATGCCGTATATCAAAAGGGCTATGGCGCCCAGGAGCTTCAATGCAATCAACATATAACGCAAAAAATTTTATGCAAAGGTACGAATTTAGGTATTGGCGAGCAACAAATTTAGCATGTTGAAAGTAGAATCGCAAAGAAAAATTAGTACCTTTGTAGAACTAAATTAACTCAATTTATGGCAAGAAATGTTCTTATCACCGGATCATCCCATGGTATCGGTGCGGGTTGTGCCGTCGCCTTTGCAAGGGATGAAGGAGCGAATATCGGTATCTGCGGGAACAAGAGTGCCGCAGGAGCCGAAGAAGTTGCACGACAGTGCGAAGCTTATGGAGTAAAGACTAAGATTTATCTGGGCGACGTAGGCAGCCACGATTTCTGCAAGGCTACGATGGAAGATTTCATCAAAACCTTCGGCAAGATTGACGTGCTTATAAACAATGCCGGCGGCGCGCTGCAGATTCCGGGCGGTTCTACCGGAGAATTCAAGGACATGCCGATGGAATACTGGGACAGCCAGATTGCACTGAACCTCAACAGTGCCGCATACATGTCCCGTTATGCCGTTGCCGACATGATAGAGAAGAAAACCGAAGGCCGGATAGTGAACATTTCTTCCGTTCACGGCCAGGTAACCTGGGTATACCGCCGCATGCTGCCGTATTCCGCCGGAAAGGGCGGCCTCAACATGTTTACGAAGGCGCTCGGCGTGGAAGTTGCCAAATACGGCATCCGCGTCAACTGCGTTGCCCCCGGGCTTATCTTCACCAAAGTCATAGACCGTTACTCCAAAGAGAACCTCGTGTCCTTTTCGCATAAGATTCCCGTCGGCCGCGGCGGTCAGGTGGAAGAAATAGTGCCGATGATACAGTTCCTGGCCGATGTAGAGAAAACCAGGTTCATAGTCGGGCAGGTTATATGCGTAGATGGCGGCCAGTCCTGCGACGGCTCCATCGAATCGATGAATTTTCCAATAAACATTTAATACAAGCAAAATGAAACTGAAGAGTCAGTGGAGTTTCAGCCAGGCGAGCGAATGTCGCCGCGGGCTGATGTGTGGAATGGGTTATTCCGCCGAAGAACAGAAAAGACCGAGGATTGCGGTGGTTAACTCATGGAATGAATATAATCCCGGACACGTTCATCTGAAGCAGCTTGCCGAGCGCGTAAAAGCCGGCATCCGTGATGCGGGCGGGCTTCCCCTCGAGGTCATGACAACCGGAATCTGCGACGGAATGGTTCTGGAAGATCCCAAATATATAGAGGTCCCCAGCCGTAATTCCATCGCAGACCAGGTGGAAATTACCGTAGAGGGCAATTTCTTTGACGGCATGGTGCTGCTGTCTACCTGCGACTCCATCGTTCCCGGACACCTCATGGCCTGCGCACGTCTGGACCTTCCCGCAATCATGGTTACCGGCGGATATATGCCTCACGGCGTATGCCGCGGCAAGGAAGTGCTCCATATCCACGCACAGGACAAGGTGGGCGCCATGGAAGAAGGCCGCATCGATCCCGACCTGTACAACGACCTCGTGGAGCATTCCTGGGGCACCTGCGGCGGTTGCACCTCAATGACTACCGCCAACTCCATGTGTATGGTAGCAGAGGCGCTCGGAATGTCTCTCCCCGGCAACTCATCGGTGGCAGCCACTTCCAGCGAACTCTATTCCATAGCATATCAGGCAGGAAGACGCATCATGAATATGGTAGAGGAAGGCCTGACCGCCCGCAAGATCATCACCCCGAAGTCTGTGCGCAACGCCATCAAGATGGATATGGCCATCGCGGCATCGGCCAACCTGCTTCTGCACATCCCCGCAATCGCAAACGAGGCCGGATATGACGAACCCTGGTGGAAATACTTCGACGAAGCATCCAACGACATTCCCCTCCTTGCGCACATTGCGCCGAGCGGCCCCAAATATTCCGTACACGACTTCTGCCTTGCCGGAGGCATGCCCGCCCTCATGAAGGAACTCCTTCCCAAACTGGACGGAGACTGCATGACCGTTACCGGAAAGACCGTGGCGGAGAACGTGAAGAACGCCGTCGTATATAACCGCGACGTTATCCATTCGCTGGACAACCCTGTGATGAAGGAACCCGGTATCGGCGTCCTTTACGGCAGCCTGGCACCGGAAGGGTCGATTATCAAGATTGCCGCCGTGCCTGAGAACCTGATGACCTTCAAGGGCCCGGCCCGCGTCTTCGACGAGCTGGACGATGCCCTGGAGGCCCTCAAGACCGGACAAATCAAACCCGGCGACGCCTGCGTGCTCCGCTTCCTCGGACTCAAGGGCCGCTTCGGAACCACTGCGTTCACTTTCCAGGAGAACCTGAAGGGCCGCAAGGAACTCTTCGAGTCCTGCGCCATCATCTCCGACGGACGCTTCTCCGGCGGCACTTCCGGACTTTCCGTTGGCTATGTCTCTCCCGAGGCTGCGCTTATGGGACCTCTCGGCCTGGTCAAGGACGGAGATATCATCACCATCGACATCCCCAACAGGAGGATAGACGTAGATGCCGACCTTGAGGCGCGCAAGAAAGATTTCAACTGGAAATTCGACACTTCAAAGTATCCCCGTTACCTGAACCTCTTCGCAAAGAACGTGGGTTCCATGGCAAAGGGAGGAATCTGGGAATAGATTATGATAGTTGCTATCATCAGAGGCTTCGAGCCGGAGGTTTGTCTCCGGCTCGCTGAAGCCTATCATAAAGGAGGTATCGACATGGTGGAGGTCACCTTCAACCAGAAGGCGCCCGAGACCTGGAAAGATACCGCAACCGCCATCAGGGCAATCAAAGACAGGTTTGCCGGAGATGTCCGGGTTGGTGCCGGTACGGTACTTACTGAGGAACAGCTCAAAATCTGCGAAGACGCCGGCGGAGAATATATGATTACCCCTAACGTCAACACCGCCCTGATCAGGAAATGTGTTGCCGACGGCCTCATGGCCATGCCTGGCGCACTTACCCCGACCGAAGCAGTGGAGGCCTTCAACGCCGGCGCGAGCTACGTGAAGATTTTCCCGGCTGGATCTCTCGGACCGGGATACATAAAGGCCATCAAGGCTCCCCTGTCGCACATTCCTCTCCTTGCGGTAGGCGGCATAGGCCCCGACAATATAGCCGATTTCATCAAAGCCGGCTGCGTAGGCGCCGGCGTGGGCGGCAATCTTACCAACAAAGAATGGATACAGGCCGGAGAGTGGGATAAAATTACTGAAACCGCGGCCCTGCTTGTTAAAAACTCAAAAATATAGATTATGAAAGTCGTTACCTTCGGTGAAATTATGATGCGCCTTAATCCGGAAGGATATAAAAGGTTCTGCCAGGCGGATAAATTCGAAGCATCCTATGCCGGCGGCGAAGCCAATGTTGCAGTCTCGCTCGCGAATTATGGCATTGAAGCGTCGTTCGTTACCAAACTCCCCCAGAATCCCCTCGGGGAGTGTGCCAGAAATGCACTCCGCCAGTTTGGGGTAGAGACCGGCGATATAGTCTGGGGCGGCCCCAGGCTGGGCATCTACTTCGTCGAAAAGGGGGCATCTCAGCGCGCCTCCAAAGTTGTCTATGACCGCGCTGGCTCATCCATCGCACTGGCTAAGCGCGAAGATTTCGACTGGGCGAAAATCCTGAACGGGGTAGACTGGTTCCATTTCACCGGTATCACTCCGGCCCTCGGAGGCGAAAATCCCGAGATTTGTCTCGATGCCCTCAAATATTGCCGCGAGCACAAAATCACCGTTTCCTGCGACCTGAACTACCGCGGAAAACTGTGGTCGAAGCAGAAGGCAGGCGAGGTGATGGCTCAGCTCGTGTCCTATGTAGACGTGCTGATCGCCAACGAAGCGGATGCCGCAGATGTATTCGGCATAGTTGGAAAGGGCAGCGACGTAGAATCCGGCAAACTCAACAAGGAAGGCTATGTGTCTGTAGCCGAGCAGCTTGTAGAGCGCTTCGGAGTTAAAAAAGTGGCCATTACCCTGCGTACCTCTCTTTCGGCTTTCGATAATCTCTGGGCGGGAATGCTCTATGACGCCGCTTCAAAGAAAGCCTGCTTCTCTACCGAGTACAAGGTGCACATCGTAGACCGCGTAGGCGGCGGAGACAGCTTCGGCGGCGGACTCATCTACTCGCTCATGAACGGCAAGGACACCCAGGCCGCAATCGATTTTGCAGTAGCGGCCAGCTGCCTCAAGCATTCCATAGAACACGATTTCAATCTCGTTACCGTACAGGAAGTGGAAACCCTCGCAGCCGGAAACGGCACGGGCAGGGTGCAGAGATAGGCAAAATGGACAGCGAGATATTCATTGTCGGCGGCGGACTCGCAGGATGGAGGGCCGCAGAAGCGGCCGTGCGTGGCGGAGCATCCGTCACCCTGGCGGCGAACGGTGTCGGCAACACTCCGGATATACACGCCCTTAACTGCCCGGTACTCCCCGAAGACTCGGTAGATCTGTTCATCGAAGACACCCTGGCCAGCGGCAAGGGCGGAAGCGACCGCGCGCTGGTGGAAACCATGTGCCGCGAGTCTCTGGCGCTGAAAGACGAGTTCAGCTTCGACGGCACGGTCATCCGCCCTCTGGGATGCTCTGTCCCGCGTGCGGTATCCATCCGTCATGCAATCGGCGCAATTGCCGTATCGGACATCAAGAAGCGCCTGAAGGACAAGGTGAAGGTAGAAAACCGCACCGTTACTCCGGAGGAAGTGCTTGCCCTCCGCGCGGCCAATCCCGGCCTGAAGATAATCATAGCCACCGGCGGCTGGTGCGGCAAATACGATTTCTCCGACAACCCGCGCTATCTGAAGGGCGACGGTCTCCTTATGGCCGAAGCGCTCGGCGCGGCGCTCAAAGACGTAGATGAGCAGCACGTGCAGTACGAGCCCACAGTGAGGGTGGAAGGCCCCAGGCGCGGAATTCCGGTAATTACTACCCTGCTGTACGAAGGTGCCAGGATGCTGAACCTGGAAGGGCGGGAATTCCTGGGAGATGCGCGCCTTAACAAGGACGAACTTTCCAGGGCTATCTTCAAGGAAGGCGGGTATGCGATTTTCGACCTCACCGGAGTGCCCGACGAAAAGATACTGGAGTGCAAGATGGACCTTTCCGAGCGCCTCATAAAAGTTGCGCCTGCACCCCATTCGTCTTTGGGCGGAATAGTGATAGATACAAAATGCCACGCCCTGGACGGCGACGGCAAGATAGTTCCCGGGCTGTTTGCGTGCGGAGAAGTGACCGCCGGGGTTCACGGGCTCAACCGCCTCGGTGGAAACGGAGGAACGGCTGCGATGGTATTCGGCACAATCGCCGGACGCGAAGCCGCCCTGGAAGTGAATAAAGACAAAAATCAATGAAACCTGAAGAGTTACGCTGGAAAGGCGATCCTTACTGGATTGATATAAGAAAGGCAGGAGAATTTCTTGGCCTTGCAGACAAAACCGTACTGCATGCCGGCCCTCCAATTGAATTTTCGCGCATGTGCCTAGGGCATAAGCGCAGTATGGTGAATGCCTGTTACTTCGAGGGATGGGCTTCTACGGAGGCAGAGGCTGTCCGAATGCTCGAATCCGGCGAGGTAAAGGTAGAAGCCGCGTTCGATTACGCTACCAACGGCTCCGGTTATGGAATCATAACCAAATCCGTTCCCCTTCTGATTATAGAAGACAGGGAGACCGGGGGCGTTGCCGGGCTGTTCCCCGCCGAAGGAAAATTCGGTGGCGGCTTTTGCGGCTGGGGCGTTTACTCTGAGGAAATAGCGGCTAACCTGAAATGGCTCGGAGATGAACTTTTCCCGCCGCTTATCAAGGTTCTGAAAGACGCCGGCGGATTCCCGATGAAGGAGCTGTTCCACGAAGCGCTCCGCATGGGCGACGAACTGCATTCTTCGCAGAAGGCTATCGACGCCCTTTTCACAAGGGCCATCATCCCCTATACCCTCAAATGCCCTAACAGCGATGCGCTCCTCGACTATTTTGCCACCACCCACCGCTTCACCCACAATTTCGGGCAGGCGGCGAGCAGGGCTCTCCTGCTGGGTCTTGAAAAACAGGGAGTAAAACATCTTATGACCGCCGCCGGAGGCAATGGAGTGGAATATGGGATAAAGGTAGACGGAGTCTGGAAAATCGCTCCTTCGCCCATGATAATCGGCCCCTACCTCACTCCAGGAGCGAAAAAGGAGAACCAGTTGCCCTGGCTTGGCGACAGCTCGGTGGTGGAATGCCGCGGCTGGGGCGGGACTATCCGGCCCATCAACCCCGACTTCGGCGTAGAAGGGAAAGGACTTGTAATTAACGGCGGCATGATGGATGTGAACGGCGGCTGGATGGGCGCCGGATCTACCCGCATGCCGGTTTGGAATGACTGAAAGGATATGAACGGTCTGGATATACTTGAATTCGGCGGCGAAGGGTATTCCCGCGTAGTGAACAATGCAAAGTGGACACTCGCTTCGCTGAACTGGGCGCCACGCTTCGAAGAGAAGAATATCGTCGATCTCGAAAGGCACAACCTTACGGACGAGGTGTTCGTCCTCCTTCAGGGGAAGGCAACCCTTCTGATGGGAGAAAAAGCTGAACGGGTGGAAATGGAGCCCCTGAAGTATTACAACGTCAGGGCTGGAATCTGGCACAACATTTTTGTGTCGAAGGACGCTCGCGTGCTCATCGCCGAGAATGCCAATACGTCGAAAGACAACACTGAATATCTTGATCTCGCCACAGGCAAAGTATTCAGGAAACTCCCTGAATTCGAGGAGGTCCTTCCGGGAATTTTCCTCCTGAAAGTTCCGTTCGGCCCTGTCTGGACCGGCATCATCCTTATAAAGGGAGAAAAGAACATTCTGATAGACTCTTCCCATCTGGAACCGGAAAAATACCTTATTCCTGCGCTGGAAGGGCTTGGAATGAAGCCCTGCGACATAGACTGGCTCCTGAATACCCACGTGCATGGCGACCATATCGGAGGGCATCATACCCTTGTAACGAAGTACGGGCTTAAGACCGCCACGCTCAAAAGCTCGGCAGACGCCTTGCGCGACCCTGTGAAGGTTGCAGTGCGCGTACGTACCCGGTTCCCCAAGAACTCCCCGGCTCCGCAGTCTTATCTGAAAGGGGTTGAGCCGGACAAACTGCTGGACGAGGGAGAGCTGCTGGAAGGACGGTTCTATGCCCTTGCAACTCCGGGGCACGACGACGACTGCCTTACATGGGTAGACGCCAGGACCGGCACCGCATTTACCGGAGACTCCCTGCAGGCAAACGGCACACCCACCCAGGGAATAGGCTTTTACCGGGACCTGGACGCATACCGCCGGAGCCTTGTCAAACTGGAAGGAGCCGGCCTTCAGAATATAGTTTGCGGGCACGACTATGACGGAATAGGCTGCGTGGTAAAAGGCGTCGCAGCAGTTTCCCGGGCGCTTGCATATTCTGCTGAACGGATTGAACTGTACGACCGCAAAATAAAGGAATACACTGCCGCAGGCGTGCCGGTTGAAGACGAACCTGTCTCTCTGGCCCTTAAACTGATAGGCGAGGTGGGCTGCGGCATGCCGGAGGCCCTCTTCCTTGCGCTCCATACCGTATCCGAACATCTGAAAAAACACTAAAGCTATATGTTCAACTATCTGGATTTCATAATAATAGCGGCATTCTTCGTAATCCTGCTCGTTATCCCCGCAGTTGCCGCGCTAAGATCTCGCGGAAAAGGCGCCAATGAGTATTTCAAATCTGCCGGCTCCATGCCCTGGTGGCTTATCGGCATTTCGATGGTGGCCGCCACTACCAGTACCAACAGCGCCAACCTGTTCACGGAAATCATCCGTAAAGACGGGCTCAGCGGCAACTGGGTATGGTGGGCGTTCCTCCTGACCGGCCTGCTGACGGTTTTTGTTTACTCCAAACTGTGGGTACGCTCCGGCGCCACCACCGACATATCCTTTTACGAGCTCCGATACTCCGGCAAGCCCGCTGCGTTCCTGCGCGGATTCAGGGCCATCTACCTGGGAGTAATCTATAATCTCGTAGTAATGGCAACCGTACTGCTCGGTGCCGTCAAAATCGGGGTGGTACTCTTCGGGGTTCCGGCCTCGACCATCCTGATTGTCACCGGCGTGGTATCGCTCGTTTATTCCTGTCTGTCCGGCATCAGGGGCACTATCTATACAGACTTCTTCCTCTTCGCGGTAGTGATGATAGGCGCCTGCGCAGTGATGTATTTCGGAGTCAAACATCCCAATGTGGGTGGATGGTCTGCACTTATGAGCAATCCGGAGGTTACATCCCGTCTTTCGTTCTTCCCGTCCATATCCAATAAGGACGCCCTGATTGCCGTGTTCATCATCCCGGTAGCGGTTCAGTGGTGGAACGTCTGGTATTCCGGATCCGAGCCGGGCGGAGGCGGATACATAGTTCAGCGCATGCTCACCGCAAAAAGCCCGAAACACGCAGTTGGCGGCACCCTGTTCTTCAACGTGCTCAACTACGCACTGCGCCCCTGGCCCTGGTATATTGCCGCCTTCGCCTCGATTCTCATTTTCCCCGACCTGGCCTCCATCCGGGAAGCCTTCCCTGGTGTGAATCCCTCGCTCGTGGGCGATGACATGGCTTATCCGGCCCTGATTACCATAGTTCCGAACGGATGGGTTGGGCTGGTTGCAGCATCCCTGATGGGAGCCCTGTTCTCTACCATTGCCGCACAGCTTTCCATGGGTGCAAATTACGTATCCAACGATGTCTGGAAGCGCTTCATCCATAAAGACGCCAACGACAGGGAACTCATCTGGGTGGCCCGCGGCGCTTCTCTCCTGCTGATAATCCTCGGCTGCGTGATGGTTCCGCTGATAAGCAGCGCAAAAGCCGGATTCGACCTGATGGTTCAAGTTGGCGCCGGCACAGGCATAATCTTCCTGCTCCGCTGGTTCTGGATGCGCATCAACGCCTGGACGGAAATAGTCGCCATGGGAGTCTCCTTCCTCGCCGCCGTCTTCTTCCAGCTGGTCTGGCCAAAAATCTCCCCCGTAGAACTGCTGTTCTGGGAAAAACTCCTCTGGACCATCGCCGTAACCACCGTTGCATGGCTGGCGGCTACCCTGCTCACCAAACCGGAAAAGCCCGAAGTCATAAGCAACTTCAAGGCTCTGGTCCGGGCAGACGGGCACGACGTAGGCAAGGGACTGCTGAAGATGTTTGTAGCGTCCATCGCCATCTTCGCCTTCATGTGGGGAATCGGAGCCCTTATAGGGCACTCATTCTAGGGCAAACTTGACAATCACGTCGCCCAGGCGGGCGGATACCTCGTCTTCTTCCTGGAAGAAGGTCGAGGCCAGTTGCCCGCGCCATACTATATCGTCCTTTTCGTTATAGGGAATATCCATCTCAAAGCCGAAGGACTTGGATTTATATTTAACTACGGCCGAGCACTTCCAGCTGGTACGGGTGCCTCCGTCGTCTTCCGTCACCAGGAAGGCCACCTTCTCCACAGCACTTGTAAAATCTGTCATCAGCACTATGTCCAAGGGGATTTCCTGCCTGAGCTGCCTGCGTTTCACAACTATCATAAATTCGGTGATACTCGGCTTGTAGTTCTTCAGTTCGGCCTCCGTAGATGCCTTGAACCCGTCTGCGGAACCGCAGCGGATAACGAACTCGGACGCGCCTCCAAACCAGGAATCGTAGTTGCGCAACATGGTGAAAGACTTGATATACAGCTTCCTGTTTATCCTGGCGGCAGGCTCCGGAAGCTCATAAAGGTCCAGTGGAGAAAATGCGCTGTCGTCGTTGCGGTTGATTACCCATACCGGACGGCTGGCGGCCAGGGCTTCGTTCACATAGACAGAATCCTTCACGGTCAGCTTCCCGTCTTCGAGGGCCACTTCATATCCATAATTGGATTCAGCCCCGAAACCAGGGTCCCAGGTAATCACAGGATAGGTTTTTCCGTCCCAGTCTTCGGAATAGGGCCAGTATATCTGGATGTCGGATTCCTCCAGCGCCTGCAGGTAATCCTGCACCTGGGCGGCGTCTCCTGCCTTGCTCCCGGCAGCCTCTGCAAAGTATTCGGCAAACAACTCCCGCAAAGGTTTGGAATAGGTCTTGGACTGGGTTTTCCCCGGCTTGTCCCCAACTCCTGATCCGGGGTCTGAGAACAGGTTCTTCATCATATATTCCTCATCGTAGCCATTTGTACTGGAGGAACTTACGGCATCGTAAACCTCTTCGAGGCTGGAAGATTCCAGCGGCAGAGAGGAAAGGATACGGGCTACATCGGAGAGCTGCAGTTTATCTTCCTGCCCATCTCCGGAAGCGGGGGTTTTGATTTCGTACGCGCTGCAGGCCGTCACTATGGCGGCAAGAGCCAGAAGTTTCCAAAAGCGTTTCATACCCAAAAAAGTTTTTCAGGTACAAAGTGAAGGAAACAACAGCCGTTTACCTAATTGATAAACGTTTACTTTTCAAAACGGACAAAACGGTCGCGGGAAGAAAGGTCCCGTACCAGCCGGACATCCCTGAAACCGGCCTTTTCAAAACATTCCAGGCTCTGCGGGCCGAGCTCGTCGTTAATTTCCACAATCCCGAATCCTCCCGGCATCAGTGCCCCGGCGGCAATTCCGGCAATGGCGCGGCAGAAGAGGAGCGGATCGTCCTCCGGTACATAGAGCGCCAGCTTAGGTTCAAAATCAGTAACGTTCCGGCGCATCAGTGGCTCCTGCGACGGCAGGATATAGGGCGGATTCGCCACTATCACATCGAAGGGGCCATCTGCCCAGGCACCGGACTGCAGCACGTCGCCGCAAATAAAATCCGGCCCGGGAGCATCGAACTGGGACCTTGCCAGCGCAAGGGCCTCTTCGGAAATATCCACGCCCGTTACACGGCCCGCAGGGCGCTCCAACTTTATGGTCCAGGCAATACAGCCGCTCCCTGTGCACAAATCCAGCACGCGGCAGGGCGCGGAAGGGTCCAGGGCCTTTCCGTCCAGGAAGGCAAGGACCTCGGAAACCAGAATTTCAGTTTCCGGACGCGGAATCAGTACTCCCGGACCAACCTTGAACTTTCTGCCGTAAAACCAGGCATGACCTAATATATATTGCAGAGGTTCCCCGGCAAGAAGGCGGGAAAGATCGTTACGGAGCAGCTCAAGACCTTCTCCGGGAATTTCCAGTTCAGGATGTGACAGGGGGATGTGCGCTGCAAGCGAGAGCCGCTCCGTGCAGAGGAGCGACGCGATGTTCAGGGCTTCGCGCCCGGGATAAAGCGGAGAAAGGGCCTTTGCGGCAGTTTCTATGAACTCCCCAAGCCGCACTATGCGCTTTCGATGATGCTGGTAAGGAAATCTGTCATATCCATCCCGGCTGCGCGCACCATCTTGGGCACGAGGGAGGCGCTGGTCATTCCGGGAATGGTGTTTACTTCCAGGAAGTACAGCCCGTCAGGGGCATAGATATAGTCTATACGCACCACGCCGGAGCAACCGAGGTGGGAATACAGCCGGCAGGTAGTGCGCTGCACCTCATCGCGCACAGCATCCGGAATTTCCGCAGGGCAGACCTCGCGGCTGTGGCCGTTGTATTTGGCATCGTAGTCGAACCAGGCGCCCTCGGGGATAATTTCAATCACCGGCAGGGCCTTGACGGTATCTCCGTCTTTCCAGGCTGCACAGGTCAGCTCGCGGCCGGCAACCCCCTGCTCCACCAGAACGGTGCGGTCTTCCTGGAACGCAAAGGCTATGGCAGCCTCAAGTTCAGACGGGTCCGTAACCCTGCTGATACCAAAGCTGGACCCTCCGGACGTGGGTTTTACGAATACGGGGAAACGCAGTTCCGCGGCCACCCTGGCACAAAATGCCGGAATATCATCGCCCTTGTGTATAAGCGCATCCGGAGCGCATTTAACGGCCCCGATATCTTTAATATAGGTCTTGCAGGAATATTTGTCGAAGGCCACGGCGGAAGTGAAGGCGCCGCAGCTGCTGAACGGGATGCCGAGCATTTCCAGATAGCCCTGGATCTGCCCGTTCTCTCCGGGAATTCCGTGCTGCACTATATAGGCAAAGTCGAAGCGGACCTTCTTCCCGTATACCTGCACGGAAAAATCTGTCTTATCCAATTCCGGGCGGGATCCTTCCGGGAAGGGAATACGCATGGCATCGCGCTTTTTCATGGCCACGAGCGACCATTTCCCGTTCCGGGCGAACACCTCGTAGATATCGAACCGGCTCCCGTCTATGCGGGAAGCCACAAATTCTCCACTGCGGCACGATACCTCCCATTCAGAGGAGTCGCTGCCGTAAATTACCGCAATTGCCTGATAATTTTTCATAAGACTAATTGAACAATCTGTCTTCTATACTCTCTTCCTCAATTATACCGCCGTCTTCACTGACTTTAATGTCGGGGCAGTCTATGTCCAGATGTACACCGGAAGGCGGCATGAAGCGGTCTGCCTCACTGAAGTCCAGGCTGCTGTCTGCCAGACACTTCTTCATGAAGATGGCCCAGATGGGCAGAGCGGCGTTGGCACCCTGACCCAGTGCCGTAGACTGGAAGTGAACCTGACGGTCTTCAGCTCCGGTCCAGACTCCGGCGGTAATGAAAGGAGTGTAACCTATGAACCAGCCGTCGGAATTGTCGTTGGTGGTACCGGTCTTTCCTGCGATATCGCCTTTAAGGCCATATTGCCCGCGCAGGCGGTAACCGGTTCCGTTGTTCACCACGCCCTGCATCATTGTAATCATCTCATATGCGGCGGCGGCATCCATAGCCTCGCGGCTGTGGCTGGTGAATTCGGAAAGCACCGTACCCTGGTTGTCCTCTATCCTCCTTACGTAATTGGGATAAATGTAGATTCCCTTGGAAGGGAAAGTGTTGTAGGCTGCCACCATCTCGTAGGGAGAAATGTCGGCGGCACCCACGCAGAGCGAATGCACCGCATCTATCCGACCGGAAATTCCCATCCTCCGCATCATGGAAACCACAGCCTCGGGGCCATAGGTCTTCATCAGAAATGCGGAAATGTTGTTCTTGCTCCGGGAAAGCCCCCATTTAAGGGTTACCGTGGCGCCGGAAGTGCCTCCGTCCTGCTTGGGAGCCCAGGTCTCGCCGGAAGGCAGGGTTATCATATAGGTCTGGTCTATGAGGCGGTAGCAGGGGGTCATACCCTGTTCCATCGCATAGGCATAGATGAACGGTTTGATGGTTGAACCAACCTGGCGGCGGCCCTGCCCCACGTTGTCGTACTTGAAGTAGCGATAGTTGGGACCGCCCACATAGGCCTTCACATGGCCGGTCTGCGGCTCGATTGCCACAAAGCCCGCGCGCAGTATGCCCTTGTAGTAGCGGATAGAATCGTCCGGAGTCATCAGGGTGTCTACGTACCCTTTCTTGTTCCAGGAAAAGACGCGCATCTTCACAGGCTTGCTGAACTGGGCCAGAATATCCTGCTCGGACACTCCGCGCTTTTTCTGCATACGGTAGCGGTCGCTCCATTTGCGGGCCTGCATCATCAGCCTGCCGATATTCTCCTGGCTTACGTCGTTGGCGAAGGGTTTGTTGCGCTTCCATTTCTGTTCGGCCTGGAACTTCGGCTGCAGGTTCTTGCCCAGATGCTCTGCAACTGCCTCCTCGGCGTACTGCTGCATCTTATAGTTGATGGTGGTATAGATGCGGAGGCCGTCGCGGTCGAGGTCGTAACGGCTGCCGTCCGGTTTGTGGTTCTTGTTCAGCCAGCCAAAGATGGCATCGCTCTCCCAGCGAAGGGAATCGGCGGAATAGAGCTCATGGTCTGAATATGCGGAGCGTTTGGGCTTATTTGCCGACATATCCCGGCGCAGACGGTCCCTGAAATACGGAGCCAGTCCGGAATTATGGTCCAGAACGGAGTAAGACAGGATTATGGGCAGCTGCTTCAGGGAATCAGCCTCTGCGGCCTTCAGGTATCCGGCCTGAACCATACGGTCCATAACGAAGTTCCGGCGGCCTATGCTGTGGTTGTAATTCCGCACGGGATTGTAGCGCGTGGGTTTGTTCACCATGCCAATCAGAGTGGCGCTCTCCTCAACGCTGAGGTCTGCCGGCCTTTTGGCGAAGAAAGTTTCCGCGGCGGTCCTCACTCCGTAAGCCTCGCTTCCGAAGAAGATGGAGTTGAGGTACATGGCCATGATTTCCTCCTTGGTGTAATCTCTCTCAAGCCGCACGGCGGTTATCCACTCGCGGAGTTTGTTCCAGACCATCACCACCTTGGACCATCCGGGCACCCGGCTCCTGCTCTCGGTTCTGGGATACAGGGTTTTGGCCAGCTGCTGGGTTATGGTACTTCCGCCGCCCTGGCTCATATCGCCCCTCAGCAGGGTTTTGAAGAACACGCGCCCCAGACCGCGTATATCTACTCCGGAATGCCTGTAGAAGCGCTTGTCTTCCGTTGCCACCGCAGCGTGTACCAGATTGGGAGAAAGGTCCTTGTAATCTACATAGGTCCTGTTTTCAATATGGAAGGTGCAGAGCACCTCGCCGCCCTCGGCTATAACCTGGGTGGCCAGTTTGTTGTCCGGCCTTTCCAGCTCCTCGAAGGAAGGGATGTCGGCACAAAGTGCCACTATTATGAGCATCAGCGTTACCAGCACGAACGGCGCGCAAAGCAGAAGCCAATACCAGGAAATTATCTTTTTCTTTGTTTTATCGCTCATTTTCAATGATTTACATACTGCCAAGCAGCTACTGTAGAATGCAAAATTAACGATTAAATTTTGAATATTTGCGAGTTTGTGTTTTTCTTTGCAGTTCAAAACAGAATTATATGGCTGGAAATCTTGTGATAGTGGAGTCTCCGGCAAAGGCCAGGACCATACAGAATTTTCTCGGGGAAGGATTTACGGTAAAATCCAGTTTCGGACATATACGGGACCTGCCCGAGAAGAAGCTCAGTGTGGATATAGACCACGGTTTCGCTCCAGAGTACGTGATTCCGGACAACAAGAAAAAACTGGTGGCGGAGCTCAAGAACGCCGCCAACAAGGCAGATACCGTCTGGCTGGCTTCCGATGAAGACCGCGAAGGAGAGGCCATTTCCTGGCACCTTTCGGAAACCCTCGGCCTGGACAAGGCCCGTACCAGACGCATAGTTTTTCACGAGATTACCAAGACCGCCATACTCAACGCCATCAAGAACCCCCGCGATATAGACTACAATCTGGTGAACGCGCAGCAGGCCCGCCGCACCCTGGACCGTCTGGTGGGCTTCGAACTTTCCCCCATCCTCTGGAGAAAGGTTCAGAAGGGTCTGTCGGCCGGAAGGGTACAGTCCGCCACACTTCGGCTGGTAGTGGACAGGGAGCGCGAGATAGAAGCCTTCAAGGCTGAACCATACTATACCGCAGACGGAGATTTCGTGATTGGCGGTGCAAAGGTCCGGGGCAGCCTGGACCGCCGTTTCCCGGACGAGAAGGAGGCACGGAAGTTCCTGGAAGACAGC
>JAGAAU010000185.1 GCA_017615135.1 Bacteroidales bacterium
AAGGACGCCTCCCCCGAGCAGCTCACCACGGCCGTTCACCCTACCACGGCATCCACCCACGTATATCAGTCGTCCAAAGACGGCAACGTTACCGCAATGTTCGGCGCAGGAGCGGAAATAAACGGCACCTGGTCGCCGGAAATACATTATTTCTCAGAGAGCGATTTCCCCGGCAACAGCGGGTGGTATATGTTCCTCGCTCTCCGGGAAAAAGACATAGTGAACGGAATAGCCACTTCGAACTATGTGCGGATGGTGGTGCTGAAATCGCTCTCTGACGGGCCTGAAGGGCCCTACGGCGACCCTGTGACCGGTGCCGCCAACCAGTCCAGGCAAATGCTGGATTCGGAGGGCAACGGCTACGATGAATGGGCCTGCGGGCAGAGTGTCCTCCGCATCCCGGACGGGCAGTACGCAGGAATCTACGCCATGTGGGTGGCAGAAACCGGACGCGGACAGGGTGCCGGCAAATTCTATCAGAAAATCATGATTTCAAGGATGGCCCTGCCCTGGCAGCTAAGCGGAGAAACCGGAGTGGTAACCACACCTACCCAGGATTGGGAGAAGAAGGGCTCAGACGATGTTCTGCCCATGGTCGTGGAAGGCAGCACCGCTATCTACGGCGACCACGGCGAGATTTTCCTGGCGTATTGCGGAAGCGGCTACTGGTCAGACTACGGGCTCGGTCAGCTTACCCTGGCACGCAACGGCGGCGACTATGCCAATCCGCTTGAAACCTCTTCCTGGATCAAATACGAAGGCAACCCCGTCTTTTCCTCAACCGGCACCAAGGACCTGCGCGGAGCCGGCCATGCCTTCTTCCTCACAGACAACGAAGGAATGCGTTTCATGTGCTACCACGCCTATCCTTATGAGAATGGCGTAAGGGGGTCTAGCCGCAACGCCTACCTCGAGCCTTACAGCATAGATTACGACAGCGTTTCAGAGACCGCACCCCAGGGCCTTTTGCGCCTGGGCCTGTTGGAGACCGGAAAAACGGCACCTGTAACGTCTACGTTCTCTTTCCATCTGAAAAAATAAATTCTTATATTTGCAATTATGCAGAATAACGCAAGATATCGCATAGTTGCAATGGCTGTCGGCCTGTTGCTCGCAGCGGCTTCCCTGCTGTCCGCCAAGGATTTCCCTGGCGGAATAAGGCTGGACAGGACCGTTCACGACTTCGGGAAAATCACCCTTAAGGACGGGCCCTGCTCCTGCGAGTTCACTGTAGAGAACTGTGGGGAGACTCCGTTCAACATCCAGGCTGTAATCAGCTCCTGCGGCTGCACCACTCCCGAATGGACAAGAACCGACATTCCTGCCGGCGGCAAAGGCACCATCAGAGCAACCTACAGCAACGACGAGGGGGCATTCCCCTTCGACAAGACGCTTACCGTATATATTTCCGGATCACCTAAACCCATAGTCCTCCATCTCCGCGGGGAGGTCGTTGAAAAGTAAACGAAATGGCAGAACAAGAGCAGAACAACCAGTACAGCGGTTCGAGCATACGCACCCTCGAAGGAGTTGAGCATATACGCATGCGCCCCGGCATGTACATCGGACGGCTCGGGAACGGCAACAATCCCGGAGACGGCATATACGTGCTGCTCAAGGAAATCATCGACAATACCGTGGATGAATTCTCCGCCGGCTACGGCAAGCAGGTGATAGTGAATATCGAAGGGCGCAAGGTAAGCGTGCGGGATTACGGCCGCGGCATTCCTTTCGAGGCCATAGTGCGCGCAACCAGCATACTCAACACCGGCGGCAAGTTCGACACCCGCAACTACAAGAAATCCGTTGGATTGAACGGTGTGGGTACCAAGGCTGTGAACGCTCTGTCGGAGAGTTTTTACGTGTGCTCCTTCAGGGATGGCAGGCGCGCCTGGGCATCTTTCGAACGCGGCACCCTGACCGGCACCGGCGAAGAAGACAGCAAAGAGAAAGACGGCACGCTGGTGGAATTCACCCCGGACGAGCTGATGTTCCAGGGCTTTGCCTTCAACATGGATTACGTAGAGACCATGGTAAAGAATTATTCTTACCTGAAGAAAGGTCTCACGCTCGTCCTGAACGGCACTCCCTACAAATCTGAAAACGGTCTGCTGGACCTTGTGAACGAAAATCTCAGCGAAGCTCCCCTCTATCCGCCCATACATCTGGAAGGGGACGACATAGAGATAGTGCTTTCCCACGGCAACTCCTACGGAGAGAACATCGCCTCCTTCGTGAACGGCCAGAACACCAGGGACGGAGGAACCCACCTGGCCGCCTACCGCGAGGCCATCGCCAAAACCCTCAAGGAGTTCTATAAGAAGAACTATGCGCCGGAAGACTGCCGTCAGGGCATCGTGGGCGCCATCAGCATACAAATTCAGGAACCCAACTTCGAGGGGCAGACCAAGACCAAGCTCGGCTCCACGTATATGTGGGAAAAGCAGGAGAAAGACGCAGACGGCTCCATCAAGACCGACATCGGCCCCACCATCCGCAGTTTCGTGAACGACTTCGTCTCCCGCAACCTGGACAACTACCTGCACATGCACTCGGACCTTGTTCCCATCATCGAAGAGAAGATCAAGGCATCGCAGCAGGAAAGGGAGGAAATTTCCGGAATCCAGAAGAAAACCAGGGAGCGCAACAAGAGAACCAATCTCTACAACAAGAAACTGCGCGACTGTTTCTTCCATCTCAACGACAAACGCACGGAGAAGAACGAAGAAGCCATCGAGCGTTCCAGCATTTTCATCACCGAGGGAGACTCTGCAAGCGGAACCATCACCAAAACCCGCCAGGCAGACTATCAGGCGGTCTTCAGCCTCAAGGGAAAACCCATCAACTGCTATAAGGAGAGCCGCAGGAAAGTGGCAGAAAATGAAGAGCTTAACCTGCTCATTTCCGCGCTCGGAGTGGAAGAAGACCTCGACAATCTCCGCTACAACAACCTCATAATCGCCACCGATGCAGATGACGACGGCATGCACATCCGCATGCTGGTTCTGACCTTCTTCATGAAGTACTACCCGGAACTTATCCGCAACGGGCACGTGTACATACTCCAGACTCCCCTGTTCAGGGTACGCAACAAGAAAGAGAACCGCTACTGCTACACCCCCGAAGAGAGGGACAAAGCGGTGGAGGAGCTGAAGACCGGAGTTGAGATTACCCGGTTCAAAGGCCTGGGAGAAATTTCACCCCAGGAATTCTCGGATTTCATTGGCGAGAACATGAGGCTGGACCCTGTAACCCTCGCCGAGGAAGAATCCATCGCAGAGATAATGGAATTCTATATGGGCGACAATACCGTGGAAAGGCAGTCGTTCATCAGGGAAAACCTCCGTTCAGAGGAAGAGCTGGAATCTGCTTAAAGCCTTTTTACCTTCTCCACCTGTTTCAGCGCAGATACGGTGGATATTACCTTGTCCAGTTCCATATTGGAAGGGACGAGCAGCCGCACCGATATCTCATAGGTGCCATTGCGCTGGTTTTCGCTCACATTGAAGGCCCTCAGGGACACTTTGAAGCGGTTAATCTGGTCCATGATTGCAGAGAGCACCGGGTGGTCCATCTCTGCGGTTATCATCAGGGTACACTGGAAGGTCCCGGACTGGGTGGTTTCCTGCCACCTTACCCGCTGTATACGATAGGGATAGCGCTCTATCAGTCGCGCCGCATTGGGGCATGAAATCCGGTGTATCTTGATTCCCTCCGTGCGGGTGACGAAGCCGAACACGTCGTCTCCGAAAACCGGATTGCAGCAGCGCGCAAGTTTGTAGGACAGGCCTTTCACATCCTTTGCACTCAGCACCAGGATTTCTTCTCCTGCAGCTACAGGAGAACTCAGGGCAGAACCGGGACGTTCCGGCAGGGAGGCATCGCGGCGCTCTCCCTCAGACGCAGAAAGGATGAAGACCTTGATTTCGTTCACATCCAGTTCGCCGTCGGCTATTGCAGACAGGAACGCGATTACAGTGCCGTATTTCCTGGATTTCATGAACTCTGTACGCATCTCGTCCGTGAGTTCCAATTTCCAGTTCTTCAGGCGCCTTTCAAGCAGTTCGCGCCCGGCGGCTGCTTTCTTGCGCTCTTCCGCATCCAGTTCCTGCTTTATCTTGCTGCGGGCCTTGGATGTTATTACCCAGTTCATCCAGTCTTTACCAGGCTTCTGGTTACGGGAAGAAAGTATCTCTACCGTGTCTCCAGTATGCAGCTTATCCCTCAGCAGGGCCTGTTTGCCATTCACGCGGCCGCCGGTGCAGTGGCAGCCAAGACTGCTGTGTATGGAGAAGGCGAAATCCAGCACACTCGAGCCTTCCCGGAGGATTTTCAGCTCTCCGCTGGGAGTGAACACGAATATTTCGCCGGAAGGAGGGGTCGGACTGTCTTCATACCCGCTTTCCGAGTGATTTTCCAGATGCGAACGCACGCTGGCCAGCCAGTTGTCCAGAGTACTGTTGCCCTTGACTCCCTTGTAAGACCAGTGCGAGGCAAGACCTTTTTCCGCAATATCGTCCATGCGCCGGCTGCGTATCTGCACCTCAATGCAGTTGCCCTGCCTGTTCTTCACGGTAATGTGCAGAGATTCGTAGCCGTTGGGCTTAGGGTTGGTAATCCAGTCTCTCAGGCGGGTGGTATCAGGTTCGTATTCATCTGTAACATAGGAATATACCTTCCAGCACAGATCCTGCTCAGCGCTGCGGTCCGGCGGACAGTCCACTATGAAACGTATGGCGAATACGTCGAATACCCCCTCGAACGGCACGCCCTGCACATTCATCTTGCGGAAGATGGAGTATGCGGTCTTTGTGCGCACTTTCAGGGTATACTTTATGCCCTGCTCAGAGAGTTTCTGCTTAAGCGGTTCTATGAACTCCCGGGTGAGCCGCTCACGGTCCTTCTCAGTGGCCTTCAGTTTATTGGTGATAGCGCGGTAAGACTGGGGATCCGAGTAACGGAAATATATGTCCTCCATCTCACTTTTAATATTATAAAGGCCGAGTTGATGCGCCAGCGGAATGTAGAGCATCAGGGTTTCCAGCA
>JAGAAU010000186.1 GCA_017615135.1 Bacteroidales bacterium
GAACGGCGAAATCATCGACGGCAGCGATCCCGAGTCCGTGGCTTCCGACGATTTCGTGAAGATGATCGAAACGGTACGCGCCGATTCTGCCGTCAAGGCCGTGGTACTGCGCGTCAACTCCCCCGGCGGCAGCGTCAGCGCTTCGGAAAAGATCGAGGAGCAGCTGCGGGAGCTTCGCGCAATCAAGCCCCTCATCGCGTCCTACGGCGATTATGCGGCTTCCGGCGGCTACTGGATCTCCAACGGCTGCGACCACATTTTCAGCGATGCAACTACCCTGACCGGATCGATCGGCGTCTTCGGCATGGTACCCGATTTCAGCAAGACCGCCAAAGACGTGCTGCACATCGGCGTTGAAAGCATCAAATCCAACAAGCATACGGACATGTTCTCCACGATGCGCCCCTTCGACAAGGACGAGTACCGCTACATGGAGCGTTCCATCGAGGATATTTACGAGCGTTTCACGAAGCTGGTCGCCGAAGGGCGCGACATGAGCGTCGAGCGCGTGGATGAACTCGGACAGGGTCGCGTCTGGACCGGCGCCGATGCGCTGGAAGCGGGCCTGGTCGACGAGATCGGCACCCTGACGGATGCGCTGCAGTATGCCGCCGTAGCGGCCGGGGACAGCGAAATGGGCAACTGGCTCGTCACCGCCTATCCCGCTCCGCTGACGATGATGGAGAATGTCATGGCGTCACTGGGACAGCAGCAGGAGACCGAAGAGGGCGTATTCATCCGCCGGCTGCGCGCCAATCTCAAGCCGCAGATCCTGGCCCGGATGCCTTTCGAATTTGAATTTTAGCTGCCGTTCCGGGTGGAGCTACAGCAGTAACATAATGGCGAACATTCCGAGCAGGAATGCCTGAAACTTGAATCTGGAGGCGTTGGTGAACTGCATCATCGCCTCCGTTTCGTTTCCGGAGCTTAGACGCTTCAGTTCATCCTTTGAAGGAAGGTCTCTGCGGGCCCATTTTGCGGCGATGAACCCTCCGTGAATCAGGGTTGCACCTCCATTAGACCGGTTAAAGGATATCAGCTGCCTGCGGTCTGCAAAACAGACGTGCGGCCGCAGCGATTCCGGCACCTCCAGTTCCTCAACCCTCCATGGCACGGTGGCCAGCAGCAGCACCGGCTCCACCCCTTCCGGCATATCGTCGCAGAGAGCAGAAACGGCCTCCCAGCCGCGCCTGCCCATCCTCTCGGGATTATGTACAGAAATTACCAGATTCCAGCCCCTTTCCAGGATATCGTTACAGTATTCTCCGGACTCGTCGTAAAAATACAGCGGCGCACCGCCGGGGTGTTCATCCCCCTCCTTCATCAGTTCCTTTCCGGGAGCATAGTCGCCGAAGTCTTCCAGCGGCAGATGGAACAGCTCCCAACCCGCAAATCCCAGCACTGCAACAGATGTTATGGAAAACGACACCAGCCGCATTATCCTGGGTTTGAACTGGGCACGGAAAGGCAACGCCGCTATCGCCAGCAGGGCCAGCAGCACCAGATTCTTGAAGAAACTCTGCGCGTGGGTAAGATGAATCGCTTCCCCGAAGCAGCCACAGTCCATAGCCGGATTCAGTATCCAGAGAACTGCAGTGAGCAGAGTATAGAAAATGAGCATCAGCCCGCAGATGACATTTACGGCCCTTTTCCAGACTCCACACATCAGGGCGGCTCCAAGCAGGGTTTCCAGAAGCGCGAAGACCTCGGCGAACAAGCCGGAAGCCGGAGTCAGGAAGGAGAGATGAAAGAAACGCAGATAGTCCCCGACCAACAGCGACGCCCCAGCAGGGTCCATCAGTTTAAGCAGGCCCGCCAGAAAGAGCACCATGCCCACGAGCGTGGCGCAGAAACGCCTCAGAATCGTCATTTAAGCCGTGAGTCTACGAGTTTTCGGATCTTTGCGAAGATATCGGCTGGAGGGAGCATGGAGCCGTCCGGCGCGGCGCAGTCTACCGAAATGAAGGAAGGATCCTCCCCGGCCTGTTTCAGATAGAATTCTTTCACCCGCCGCTGGAAGGAGATGTCCGCTTCGTGGATGTCGCTGCCGCCATGCAGGTACTCCCGGTCTCCGCCGGAACGGGCAGACACCAGACTGTTCTCTACAAATCCTATCGGCACATCCAGAAAAATGTTCAAATCCGGACGGGGAATGCCGAAATCACCGTATTCGGTGTCAAAAATCCACTGCCTGAGCTCTTCCGCCTCTTCGTCCGAGGAGAGTTTTGCGCACTGATATGCTATGTTGGAGTAAACGTACCTGTCCAGCAGTACCGTGCCCCCGGCGGAGAGTATCTCACGGATGCGGTCTGCGGCAGTGCGGCGGTCTTCAGCGAAAAGCAGGGCCACCAGCTGAGGATGCACGGCAGATATGCTGCCAAAGCCTCCGCGGAGGAATTTACCTATCAGCGGGCCGTAAACGGGCGCGTCGTAACGGGGAAAATGTATGTATTCCAGATTCGGCAGCACGGAAGAGAGGTACTCCCTCAGCAGTTTCACCTGGGTGGATTTCCCGGCGCCGTCCAAACCTTCTAAAACTATGAGCATTTTTCTCAGTATCTGTCTATCTTTGCAAAGATATTCAAAAATTTCAAGTGATGCCACTCATAATGGGAATAATAAACGCCACTCCGGACTCTTTTGCCCCGGAGAGCCGCTACAATTACTCCCTGCTGGATGATAAACCGGACATTGTAGACCTGGGCGCAGTGTCCAGCAGGCCCGGTGCCGCCGATGTTTCCGAAGCCGAGGAGTGGCGCCGCCTGGAGGCCGCCCTGGACGTGATTCACGGCCGCTGTCCCCTTTCCGTTGATACTTTCCGCAGCGGAATAGTGCGCAGGGTGCACGCCCGGGAAGGACGTTTTATAGTGAACGATATCTATGCAGGACGCCAGGACGAGGCCATGCTCGATACTGTTGCCGAACTGGGGCTCGGATATATTGCCATGCACATGAGGGGCACTCCCGGCACTATGGACAGCCTCTGCGACTATGGAGCCGGCGGCATAATGGAAGAGTTGAAGAATTTCTTCGGAGAATTTTCGCTTAAGGCTACCCGCAGCGGCATTTCGGACTGGATTCTGGACCCGGGGTTGGGCTTTGCCAAGACCACGGAACAGAATTTCGAGATTCTGGAACGGCTGGAGGAGCTCCGTGTCTTCGGCCGGCCCATTCTAATCGGCGCCGCAGACAAGCGTTTTACAGGAGGCAAGACAGAAGAGGTGCACCTGCTGGCTCTCCGCCACGGCGCAGACATCCTCCGCGTCCACAACGTCCCCGCCGCCCGCGCCACTATAGAGGCAGCAGCTGCCCTGACCTATTGATAAATGCAGGGAAGGAGGTCGAGGTTGCCGCTGGGCTGTTTAAGCTCAATGCGGCAGAAGGCGGCAATGCAGCCGATCAGGACCAGGACAGAGAGGGCAATAGTTACGGAATACGCCTCCGGGCTCATGATATCGGCCCAGGACTCTATGGACTCAATCCCGGGGAACAGGCGCACAACCGCGAGCGACGAGAAATTGTTCACGAAGTGTATCAGCATGGTAAGCAGCAGCGAGCCTGTCCTGTAATACACAAAGCCCATGACACAGCCGAAGATGAAGGCCGGGATAGCCTGCCACGGGTTGAAGTGTATAAGGGCGAAGAAGCAGGCCGATACCACAATCGCAAGAGTGGGCTTCACTCCCCTGCCGAGCAGCCCCCTCAGCACCATTCCGCGACACAGCCATTCCTCGAAGAATGGCGCGCAGATGCAGACGCAAAGGAAGTTGGAGAGAAAATTCCCCTTGACCATGCTTTCCAGCATATACCTCAACCTTTCCGGCATTGGCGGCAGCACCCTGGACACCGCATCCGATATAAAATTAGCGGAAACGGCGGCAAGGATTGCCAGCAAAGCGCACAGGAGGCCTCCGAGACGGCCGAAATTGGCGCTGTTCAGCTTTATACCATCATTCATGAAGCTGTTCTTTCCGCTGGCAGACGCCGCGTAAAGCATAGGCGGGATGAACATCACCACATAGGTCAGCAAGGTGGCATAGTCTCCAAGAAATTTTCCGAGCAGAACCTGCAGCACACTGCCAAAGAC